>CAZDFZ010000039.1:0-11369 GCA_964504855.1 uncultured Aliarcobacter sp. | reverse complement strand
TTGTATGATGTTGTACAGCTGCTATTACAGCTGCTATTTTTGCAGCATCAGTATTTACAGTAAGATTATGATGATGAATAGCTGCTACAATCGCAGCTACTTTTGCAAGATCAGTATTTACTGTATTCGTTTCAATTGCAACATTAATAGTTTGAGGTTGAACAATAGTTTGAGATTGTTGTTCCTCTTGTGGAAAAAGTTTTCTTAATATTTTTCCTTTAGTCATATATACTGCTATTATTATAAATGTGAATACAATTCCCATTCCTACTAATAGCAATTTTATTACTTCTACTAAGCTATTTTCCATAACTAAACCCTTGTGTTTATTTAACGGTGCAATTTTAGGGAAATAACTTATTTTCTTCTTCTTCCTAAGTGTTAAGAAAATTGTTTTTAAGTGCTAATTTTATAATTAAAAAATGCTATAATAGGTTATGAAAAAAGAAACTCTACAAAAAAGAACAAAAATAGCAAATGATATTATGTATTATATCTATACACATATTGAAACAAATATTGATATAGAGGAGCTTAGTATAGATTTGAAAATTAGTAAATTTCATATGCATAGAATTTTTAAAGAAGCATTTGATAAAAATATTTATGAAAGTATAAAATCAATTAGACTTCAAAAAGCATCAAATTTACTTTTGACAAATAAATATTCAACAATTTCAACTATTGTAAATCAATGTGGATACTCATCACAATCATCTTTTATAAAAACATTTAAAGAGAGATTTGAAATGACACCAAAAGAGTGGAAAAATGGTGGTTATAAAGAATATTCAAATAAGATTTTAAAACAATCTCAAAGGGCAGCACAATCAAGAGCAAGTTTTAATAATATAGTTCCAACTATAGTAAAAATGCCAGCAATAGAGAGTTTTTATATAAGAAATAAAGGTTATAATTCAAATATTAAAGAGACATGGCAAAAACTTGAAACATGGGTTTTAGCAAATAATATCTCATCATATAAAAGAATTGCACTTTTTCATGATAATCCTACAATTACTCCATTAAATGAGTGTCAATATATAGGATGCATTTCTGTTGATGACGCAAAAAGTGTAAAAAGTGATAGGTTGCCAAAGTTTAAAATAGCTGAGGGTGTATATGCAAAATTTGATTTAAAAGGAAAAACGGGAGATGTTCTTCCTTTTATTCATTGGGTTTATCATGAATGGCTTCCAAAAAGTGAATATGAAACTACCACAAAACCATCTTATGCAATATATGAAAAGCTAGATCTTTTAGATGAGAGTGGAGAGTTTGAATTAAGTTTTTATGTATCAATAAATTTTTAAAAGATGGTATAAAATAGAATGAAAAAAGAGATTAATTTAAAATATATTTATATATTTAAAGCTTTAGCGATACTTACTGTTATTACATTAATTAGTAATATTTTTAGAGAACATTTACAGTTAATAAATATTGCACTTATTCATATCCTTCCAGTTATATTTGTGGCAATTCATGGGAATTTGAAAGCAACTTTTTTTATAACATTTATTAGTGTTATTCTTTTAAATTTTTTATATATTCCTCCTCTTTATAGTATTGATTTCACTAATGAACTTTATATATGGAGTTTTGTTATTTTTGTAATTGTAGGATGGATTATTACAGTTCAAGCTAGAGATTTGAGTTATAAAACAAAACAAAATGAGCTAAAAGAGAGTATATTAAATATTATTTCACATGATTTAAGAACTCCTCTTTCAACTATTCATGGAACAATAAATTTACTTTTATCAGATAAAAAGATGACAGAAAAAAGTACAGAAAATTTATTGGAAGATATAAGTTATGCATCACTTCGAATGAAAAGATTGATTACAAATTTGCTTGATAGTACAAGATTATCTGATAAAAATTTTGATTTAAAGTTAGAATGGTGTGATTTTGAAGATATTATTGGAGTTGCACTTGAAGAATTTTCTAAAAAACAAAGTGAAGACTTATTGGATATAAAAATTGATGACATGACTTTATTTTGGGGAGATAATACATTATTAATTCAGTTAATGGTAAATTTAATTGATAATGCTATTAAATATGCAAAAGAGAATACAACTATAAAATTGGAAGTTTTAAATCTGAATAATTATATTCAAATAGTTATATTTAATGAAAGTGAATATATAGATGAGGGTAAATTAAAAAATATTTTTGATAAATTTTACAGATTAGAAGATACAAACGATATTTCAGGAAGTGGCATAGGTCTTGCTATTTGCAAAAGTATAATTAAATTACATAATGGTGAAATTAAAGCATTGGCAAAAAATAATGGGATTTCTGTTGAAATAACTCTGCCAATAACAAAAAAGGTGGAAATACTATGAGAAAATTAATACAAATAATTGAAGATGATATATCTGTAAAAAAACTTTTAGAGATTACTTTTAAAGAGTATGATTTTGATTCTATAACATCTGAAAATAAAAAAAATGCAATGATGATGTTTTTAAGTTATAGTCCTGATTTATTGATTGTAGATTTAGGTTTACCAGATGGAGATGGAAAAGATTTAATAAAACAAATTAGAGAAATATCTAAAATACCAATTATTGTCTTAAGTGCACGGCATGATGAAAAAGAGATAATAAAAGCTTTAGATTTTGGAGCTGATGATTATATTACTAAGCCATTCTCTGTAAATGAATTACTTGCAAGAATAAGAGTAAATTTAAGAAGAAATAATACTGAAGAGAATTTAAGTGAGAAAATAGTTTGTGGTCAAATCGAACTTGATATTATTTCCCGAGATATAACTTTTAAGAATGAAAAATTAAAATTGACACCCATTGAATATGAATTATTAAAATATTTTTTACTTAATTCTAATAAAACATTAACTCATAAACAAATATTACAAGAGGTTTGGGGAACAGGCTATCAAAATGAGATGCCATATTTACGAACTTATGTAAATACACTTAGACGGAAAATAGAAGAAAATAGTACAAGACCAACTTATATAAAAACAATTTCAGGAGTTGGTTATAGATTTTCAGGAGATGATAATCATTAATCTTTATAAAATTTTTATATTTTAACTCATATCTTGATATTTTATTGATAGATTATGATTTAAAATATTACAATAAAAATTAAAGGATTAAGTATGACTCATAAATATGTGAGGTCAATATTTATGGGTTATGTATTTATAATCCTTCTTGGCGCAATATTACTCTCTTTACCTATTTCTCATGTTGGTGATTTAAGATTTATAGATGCACTTTTTACATCTACTTCGGCAACTTGTGTAACAGGGCTTATTGTTACAAGTACAAGTGAAAATTTCACGTTTATTGGTGAATTTATTATTTTAGCTTTAATACAAATTGGTGGAATAGGCTATATGTCACTTGTAATTATCTTTTTCTTATTTGTAAAAGATCATTTGAGTTTTGATGATAAAAGAGCTACTAAACTTTCATTAGATTTACCAGATTTACATGTTGGTGCATTTACAAAAAAAATACTTTGGGTTGTTTTGATAGTTGAATCAGTAGGTGCTGCAATCTTAGTTTATGGATTTAGTGATAAATTGGAATTAAAAGATGCCATTTGGTATGGTATTTTTCATAGTGTTAGTGCTTTTAATAATGCAGGTTTTTCTCTTTTTACAGATAATTTGGTTGGATATCAACATAATACATTAGTTTTAACTGTAATTTCATTTTTAATTGTTCTTGGTGGACTTGGATATTTTGTGATTATTGAACTTCATGAAAATAGAAAGTTTTCAAAAAGAATTAGTATTCACACACGAATAGTTGTTATAGGGACAATTTCATTAATTCTTTTAGGAACTATATTATTTTTATCAATAGAGTGGAATAATCCAAAAACATTTGGTGTAATGAGTGTTTATGATAAACTTTTAAATAGTGTCTTTTTATCAGTGAATTTTAGAACAGCTGGATTTAATAGTATTGATTTATCTGGCTTAAAAGATTCTTCTTTATTTTATTCTACTCTTTTAATGATGACAGGAGCTGGTCAAGGAGGAACAGCAGGTGGTATGAAAATTACTACAGTTGCTGTTATGATAATCATGGTATATTTTGTTTTAAAACAAACAGATCAAGAACCACATATATTTAAACGTACAATTGATAGAGAAGTTATCAACAAGGCAGCCGCAATTATTATGTTTTCATCAGGGTTTGTTTTATTTATAACTTTACTTTTATTAGAAACCCAAGAACAGCCATTCATAAAAATACTTTTTGAAGTAGTTTCTGCTTTTTGTACAGTTGGTGTATCTGTTGGTGATGGAGGGATCTTAAGTCTTTCAGCACTATTTAGTGATTTTGGTAAAGGCGTAATTATTTTAGGTATGGTTGCAGGAAGATTAGGAGTTTTTGCGTTTGGATTGTTATTAGTAGGAAGTGCTAAAAAAGTACATTTTAAATACCCAGTAGGAAGGATAATAGTATGAAACCAGTTGCAGTAATTGGATTAGGAAAATTTGGATTTTATATAGCAAAGAGTTTGGCTAAGTTAAATATAGAGATAATTGCAGTTGATAGTGATATGGATAAAGTTCAGCAAATTAGTCAATTTACAGATAATGCATTTTCTTTAAATAGTACAAGTAAGGTTGCTTTAGAAGAAGTAGGAGTTTATAACTTAGAAACAGTAATTGTAAGTATTGGTGAAAATATAGAAGCAAGTATTTTGACAGTTATGGCTTTAAAAGATTTAAATAATAAAAATATTATTGCAAAAGCAATTAATCCAACACATGGTGAAATTCTTACAAAACTAGGAGTAAATAAAGTAGTTTATCCAGAAGAGATAGCTGGAAAAATACTTTTAAAACAACTTGTTGAAAATATAAAAATAGAAGAAGTTGAAGTAGGAAGTGTTTTAAAAGTTGTTAAAGTTACAGCAAGTGATTTTTTAGTTGGTGAGTTGGTTGCTAATATTGAAGAAGTGAATCCAAATGTAAGAATAATATCTGTGAATAATGACACGTATTGGTGTGAAAATTTTAATAGAAAATATAAAATTCAGAAAAATGACTTGGTTACTTTTTTAGGAAGTACAAAAGAGATAGATTCTTTATTTAAAAAATTATAATTTAAAATAAGGCAAAGTTGCCTTATTTTAAAAAGATTCCCACTCATCATCATTTGATGGTTTATTTGGAGTAACTATTTTTTTAGTTGGTTCATGTTTTTCAGTATGTATTTTTTGAATAACAGGTTTTGAAACTTTTGGAATAACTTCAATATTCTCTTTTTTAGTAGTTTTTATTTGTATATCATGTTTTCCTGTAAACTCTTTTTGCATTGCATTTGCAACAATTTCTTTTGCTATAGAATCAGTTTCTAAAGCAACTTCTCTTGTTTGACTAGCAATTGTAGCATTTTGTTGAGTTTGTCTATCTAATCCTGTTACAGCATCATTTATTTGTGTAATTCCAGTTTCTTGCTCTTTTGATGCTCTTGCAATTTCTTCAATAGTTTGAGTTGTTTTAGTGATATTTTCAAGTAATTCTTCATACCCTTTGATCATCTCATAACTAATTGATTTTCCTTGATTCGCTTTTGAAGTTGCATTTTCTACAATAGCTTTTATTTCTTTTGCAGCATCAGCACTTCTACTTGCAAGATTTCTTACTTCTTGAGCAACAACTGCAAATCCTTTCCCAGCTTCTCCTGCGGTTGCTGCCTCAACAGCAGCATTTAGTGAAAGAATATTTGTTTGGAATGCTATTTGATCAATTACACTTATTGCTTCATTTATAGCATTAACTTGATTTGTAATATCATCCATTGCCGTTGTAGTACTTTTTGCTAATTCTTGACCTTTTTTAGCAGATAAAGTAACTTGTTCAGAGTATTTTGCCATTTGATTTACATGAGAAGCATTACTGATAACAGTTGATGTAATTTCTTCAAGTGCAGCAGCTGTTTCTTCAAGTGCAGCTGCAGCTTGATTTGAACTTGTATTTAAAATATTTACATTCTCAAGTAAAGTACTTGATTCTTTATCTAATGTTAATCCAACAGTTAATGATTGTTTTAATAAGCCTGAAATAACATCTCCTAGCTCATTTATAGTAACAGCAACTTTTGCATATGGATTTGGGAATCTTGCAGTGAAGTCTTCTCTTTTGAAGCTTTCTAAAACTGAAATTAGCATATTTAAATCTCTAGCGATAGTATGCTCTAAATAATCTTGAAGTTTTGATAACAATACTTTTAATTCTTTTAAATTTGGTGTATCAGAATCTCTTTCAATTTTTGCGAGCATATTCCCTTTACTTAATTCATTTACAAATCTAGTAACATCTCTTACAAATTCATCATCTTTGTTTATATTTGATAAACTTTTTTCTATGTTAGAATCTATAATTTTAGCCATTTGACCAAATTCATCATTTGCATTTAATGCAATATGATCAACATGTTTTGTTTCATGATTTAAAAATGAGAAGAAACTATTTAATCCATCTTTTACTTTTTCTAAAGAAGAAACTATATTTTTTAAAGTTAAGAATGATAAAGTAAGCCCAATAATCATTGAAAGAATCATAACAATAATAGTTATGAAAATATCATGATCAACTTCATGTTGTGCATTTTCAATAATTTTTAGTGTATTTCCATTTGTAGTATTCATTTGTTCAACAAGTGATGCACCAAATTCATTTGAAATTGGAATCATTTCAGCTACAGTTTTTTTATACTCATGGATCAATTTTTTATGATTATCTAAATCTTTGTTTATAGATAATTGATTGATTAAATCGTCTAATTTTACATAGCTTTTTCTCCAATTATTATATGCAGCTTCTAATTTTTGAGCAGCTAATTTACCTTTTTCAGTCTCTCTTGGAATTGATCTAAATTTGTTTAAATTTTCATCAATTATAGACCAACTTTTTTCTCTTTGTTTTTTTATGTTTGAAAGTCTTTCTTGAATGTTACTCTCTTCTTCTAAAGTTAAAACTTCTAGAGTTTGAGCCCTAATATTCATTCTTTCAAGATTTAAATTTGAAAGAGCTACAAGTGCAGGAACTCTTTTTTGACCAATTTGATTCATATTGCTTGAAGATGATAATGAACTACTAAGTGATACAACTCCAACTATCATTAAACCTACTAATAAGATGCTTACAAGCATAATTAATCTTCGTTTTACTGACATACTTCCCCTTTTTTAAGTTATTAATATCATTTTATTGCAAAAGAACTTTATTGTTATTTAATTGTATAAGTAAATTAAATATATAACTTATAAGTTTACATAATATGCATATACCATCTTTCTAAGAATGCCTTTCTTGAATAAGTTATTGCGCCTAAATCAAATTTATATTGCATATAAGGATGTCCCAAATTCCAAAAAGAAAAATTATTTTTTTTAAGATGAAAAGCTAATAAAACCATTTGAAGTTTTCCAAAATTATTATACTTTTTATCTTTTAGGCAAAAACCTGTTAATGAAGTATAAATAGAACCAATTTTGTATCCAATTTCTCCAGCTATTAAAATAGTTTTTGATTTATTCCAAAGCTCAATGCTTAAAAGTTCAAAATCAATGTTTGGGTCTTTATACTCTTTTAGTTTTTTTAGTATTTCATAATACTCATTTGTTAGCCAATTTGACTTGTGATGAGATTGGATATTTTGGATTAATAATGGTAAATTTGTATTTATAGTAAATGTAAAATCATTTTTATTTAAAAGTTTTTTTACTTTTTTACTAATATGAAGATTCTCAAAATCTAAAATTGCATATTCAAATTGCATTTCTGGAACTAAATAGAATTTATCTTGAAGTTTTACAGAAGTTGAAATAAAACCACTAAATGCTTGATTTATATAAAATTCTGCAGAAAAATCATCACTTATATAAAAGTTTGAATCAAGATTTGTATATATGTGATTAAATAAAATATTTTCATCTTTTATGTCTTCTAAACTAAGATAATAAACCAAATTTTTCTTTTTCATAAGAGACCTAATTTATAATATATTACGTTTGATTTAATTATAATCGACAGATGAATAATCTAATTACAAATAATCAAACTACAAATTTTTACAATCATATCACAAAACTCTTATTGGAATCAAAATCATTTATTTTTAATGTGGCATTTATAAATTTTTCAGGTGTCCAACTTTTGTTGGATGTTTTTTCAAAATTAGAAAATAAAAATATAAAAGGCAAAATTTTAACTTCAACATATCTAAATTTTACTCAAGTAAAAGCCTTAGAAAGACTAAAAGAGTTTTCAAATATTGAGCTAAAGATTTATGATTCAAATATTACTAATATAGGATTTCACTCTAAATCTTATATATTTGAATTTGAAGATTATTATGAAATTATTGTAGGTTCATCTAATATAACAGCAAGTGCTTTTAAATCAAATATTGAATGGAATGTTAAAACAGTTGTAAAAAAAGATGATTTGTTTTTGAAAAATATTTTAGATGAATTTAGCTTTTTATGGAGTGACTCTTTTGAAGTAAATAAAGAGTTTTTAGAGAACTACAAAACTTTTCAAGATGCTCAAAAACAAGAATTAAATTTCACTTTCTCTAAAAATATTAAAACAAATTTTATGCAAAAAAGTGCTTTAGAAAAGTTAGAAAATCTAAGAAAAAAAGGACAGAATAAAGCTTTAATTATTGCAGCAACAGGAAGTGGAAAAACTTATCTCAGTGCTTTTGATGTGAAAAATTTTAGAGCTAAAAGAATGCTATTTTTAGTTCATAGAGAAAATATTTTAATTGATGCAAAAGAAAGCTTTGAAAATATTATTTTAAATAAGACTTTTGGATTATTTACTGGAAATAAAAAAGAGAAAGAGAAAGATTATATATTCTCAACTATTCAAACAATGGGTTTATATTTGAGTGAATTTAAAAAAGATGAGTTTGATTATGTTGTAATTGATGAAGCACATCACGCTACAAGTGCAACATATAAAAAAATCATAGATTATTTTGAACCAAAATTTTTACTTGGACTTACAGCCACATCAAATAGAATGGATGGAAACTCTATTTATGAAATATTTGATGAAAATATTGCTTGTGATATAAGATTAGATGATGCATTAGAACATAATCTTGTGGTGCCTTTTCACTATTTTGGAATAAGTGATATTCAAAGTATAGATTATGAAAATGTGGACTTAAGTAAAATTGATGTTTTAGCAAAGCTTTTAAGTGTAAATAAAAGAGTTGAATACATAATAAAACAGATGAATTTTTACTCTTTTAATGGGGAAAAAAGAAAAGCAATAGGATTTTGTGTTTCAAAAGAACATAGCTCTTTTATGAGTGAAGAGTTTAATAAAAAAGGAATAGTTTCAAGCCATCTTTCAAGTAATGACAGTATTGATAAAAGAGTTGAGTTTATAAAAAAACTAGAAGATGAAAATGACCCACTAGAAGTTATCTTTACAGTTGATATTTTCAATGAAGGAGTGGATATTCCATCTATTAACACAGTTTTATTTTTACGACCTACAAACTCACCAATAGTGTTTATTCAACAACTGGGACGAGGACTTAGAAAATATAAAAACAAAGAGTTTTTAACAGTACTTGATTTTATAGGAAATCATAAAAAAGCATATTTGATAGCTTTAGCACTTGTTGGAAATAAAGCTCTTGATAAAGAGAGTTTAAAACTATCATTATTAAATAATTTTGCGAATTTTAAAAATGCACATATCTTAATGGATGAGGTATCAAAACAAAGAGTTTTAGACCAAATACAAAAAGAGAATTTTAATAATCTAAAATATTTAAAAGAACAATATTTTGAGTTTAAAACAATACTTAATAATAAGATTCCAAAACTTGTGGATTATCTAGCTTTTGATGAGTTTGTAAATCCTTTGAATTTTATAGATGAGAGTTACTCTTATGTGGAGTTTTTAGCAAAAGTTGAAAATCAAAATGATTATAAAGATTTGATTTTAAATGAAGATTTTATAAAAGCAATTAGATTTATAGAAAATATGCTTCCAATAAAAAGAGTTTATGAGTTTGTGATTTTAAAATATCTTTTGAACAATGATTTTTGTGATGAAAAAATTGCTTTTAAAATATTGGATAAATATTTAGATAAAGTTTGTAAAGAGACAGTTTTAAATAGTTTTTCTTATTTGAATCAAGATTTTTTAGACTCTGCACAAAAAAATCGATATTTAAAACTTTTAGATTTTGATGGGCAAAAAGTTGTAAAAACAGAAGAGTTTGTAAAGCTTCTTGAAAATAAAAAGTATAAAGAGTTTTTTGAAGATAGTTTGAATTTTGGAATTTACAGTTATGAAGAGGAGTTTAATACAGCTGATTTTGGTATGCCATTTTTGAAACTTTATTCAAAATATAATATGTTAAATATTGCCCAACTTTGTAACTTTCCAAAAATTCATAGTTCATTTCGAGGAAGTGGATTTTTAAAATACAAAGATGATTTCTTTTTATTTATAAATTTAGAAAAAGAGAAGTTTTCAAAATCGGCAAATTATCATAATGCTTTTTTATCAAAAGATACTTTTACTTATCAAAGTAAACCATCTCAAAGTCAAGATAAAAGTGATGGGCAAAAACTTTGCCAAAATGAGAAATTTGGAGTAAAACTTCATATTTTTGTAAGAAAATTTGTACAAGTGGATAAAAAAACTCAGAATTTCATATATTTAGGTTTGGCTAATAGTGTTAAATATGAAGGGAATAAACCAATAAATTTAGAGTTAAAATTAGAAATCCCGCTTGATGATAAATTGTTTGAAGAATTTACAAAAATAGTATAAATTTATCTTTATTTTATGTTTGTGTGTGATACCATTCGCGAAAAGTTGCTTCATAAAAAAGGTAAATTATGGAAGAGAAAGAAGACAAAAGTTTAGTTGAAAAACTATTTCTAAAAGTAAATAATATAGACAAAGTTTTGGAAAGTAAAGTTGATACAATATTATTAAGATTTATTAATATGCTTAAATATATTTTCATACTTATAATGATTATTTATTTAGCTATTTGTCTTATGAGTTTAGGTCATAAAATTATATCTTTTACATTGGCTCAGGGTGCTTTGGATTTTGCTTCAATTAAAACAATTTTAACAGATGGTTTATTTACTTTGATTGTAATTGCAATTGTAAAAACACTATTTATAAAAAGCGGTTTTGATTATGCATTAACATTTCTAGAAATTGCATTTGTTGTGATTATTAGAAAACTTATTTTACTTGAAAGTATCCCAAGTGAAACAGATTTATTAATGGCATTGGGAGTCACTTCATCGATATTTTTTATACTTATAATTTTTATTCATAATTTAAAAAGAAAATGGCAAAAAGA
>CAZDFZ010000038.1:0-11570 GCA_964504855.1 uncultured Aliarcobacter sp. | reverse complement strand
AAGTTGTTCTAAAACTTCATCTAACTCATCATCAAATGATTTTGAAATAGCCATGATATTTACAGTAGTTTCATAACCTTTTGCATGGGCATCTTCTATTAGCTCAATTGCTGCTGGAATTTGATGGATATATGTTGCAATTCTTATCATATCTACAACACTTTCAGATTTAGGGATAAGCTCTTCTTTTAAACTTCTTCCAATATCAGCCATAACAGCGATTTTCATATTTGTGTCATTGTTTCCAACGATTCTTCTAATATCTTCTTCTTTACAGAAATTCCAAGGACCATACTCATCAACACTCATAATTGTTGGAGATACATTTTTCCCGATTTCCATATAATCAACACCAGCAGCTACGCAAGTTTCATAATGAGCTTTTACAAACTCATCTGTAAAATGGTAGTTATTTACTAATCCACCATCTCTGATTGTACAATCAAAAACTTTGATATCTTCTCTAACTGTTAGTATTGAACCTTTTTTTTCAATCATTATTGTTCCTTGTTCTTTCGTCTATAAATAATTATTACGCATATAATATCTAAAAGGCACTCAAATACATCTTTAATAAGATGTAAGTGATAAAACTTCTTCTATTTTATTGTAAGAATAAAAGGCAAAATCTTTGTTTTTTGCTTTTATTGTATAAACTGCCATTCTATCAGCTAGTTCATTTCCTTCAACTCCCGCGTGACCTTTTACATGATTTATCTCTATTTTTGTTTTTAGTTTTTCATATAAAGTGTGAGCTTCAATTATTAATTCAAGATTTTTTATCTCTCCACCTTTTTTGCTCCAACCATTTTTTTTCCAAGAGTACGCCCACGTTGTAATACAATCAATCGCATATTTTGAATCAGAATATATAGAGATTATATTTTCACTATTTGTTTGTCTTGCTATTAATAAAGCTTGATGAAGAGCATTTAATTCAGCAATATTATTTGTTCCTTCCTCTTCATAAGCACCATAAAGTAAAACAGGCTTTTTCTTATTTGAATAAATAGCAAGTCCACTTCCAGCATTTCCAGGATTTCCTGAACACGCACCATCACAATAGATTTTTATAAACTCTTCTTCCTCTTTTGGTGAAGGATTTGGTATAACTTGCTCTTTAGGGATTTCGTATTTTGGAAGTTCATAAATTAATTTTGGTTTTATATTGTTAAATTCTAAAACCATATGGTAATTTTTTATAATTTGTTCTTGTGCTTTATGTGATAAATTACCTTTTAAAAGCATAAGCAAATTTGCATCATTTTTTGATACTTCTTTATTTAATGCCTCTTCTTGCCAATTTGAATTTTCATTTAATCCTAAAATTTTAAATTGTTCTTCATTTAAATTATTTTTATATGCAATTAAATTTAAAAAAATTTTATCAATTATCATACTTCATCTTCTTCTTTATGACGTCTTCCATTAAATGTTAAAACACTATTTAATTTAATCTGTTCTTTTGTATTTAAAATCAGATATTCAATTCCATCAATTACACTCATAGTTTCAACTAAACCTTTTGAAGTTTTCTTCTCTTTGTTTTCTACATAAACAACAGTTGATGGAATTTTTCTTTTCATTGCCACATTTAGTTGGTCAAAAAATTCACATGAAATAGGGCTATACATTATTTCACATCATCAATAATTTGTAAAAGTTGAAGTTGAACTTCTTGTGCATAATCTATCAAATCAGGATTAATATCATCTACTAATTGAACTAAAGAGTTCATAGCTATTAATGTATCTCCATCTTGAGTATAAACAGAGATTTTACAAGGCATAATAATAGAAAGAGACATATCTTCACTTAAGAATTTTTGAGCAATAATAGGATTACAAATATCAACAATTTGACACTCATTTTCTAAATCAATACCTTTTGATTTTAGAGTTTCTCCCACATTGTGTATATGTTGAACACCAAATTTATGCTTTGGAACAATTTCTTTTATTGCTTCAATAACTTCTTGAACACTTTTGTTTGTAGTTTCTATATATTGCATCATTTTTCCCTTGAATATTTGTTAAATTTTTTTTGATTATAACTAATTAATTTTTATAGTAAGCCAATTTTTTCACTTCAAGTTTATCGAACATACTTAGCATATTATTGTAATGTTTATGTAAAGTTCTGTTGATTAAAAACTCTTTTCCTTCAAGTATATTTACTGCTTTTTGAATTTTTTCTTTTCCGTAAACATTATTTAAAGCTGTTTCATAATCTTCCCAATCTAATTCATCATTTTGCATTCTAATGAGTTGAGCTACTAGATGACCTAGTTTATTATTTCCAAATTCTAAAATTTCTAACGCATCATCATACTCTTCTAAAAGAAGTAACATTTGAGCTTTAAAATCTCCCATAGTGAAATTTTCTTCAAAAATAACACCTATATAAAGTTGGATATTTAGTGAATTATCAAGGCTATCTATCTCATCTAAAATATCATTTATATCATATTTTTCAAAGTTTAAAATCATATCTCGAATTAGTTTTCCATTGTTTTTGTTGTTATAAACCATATCATCTATAGGATAAACTTCTGAAAAATCTGGAACAATCATTTGACAAGAATAAAAATCTAAATATGTATATTCTCTTAAATAGATCTCTTTATTTTGAGAGTTTAAAATATCAATTAAAAAAGCGTATTCTTCGTCACTTCCAACACCTGTGTATTTCCAAGGAGAATATTCAAAGCTTTTTTCAGCGCATAAAAATGGGAATCCAAGTTTTCCATTTGAATCGATAAAATGTGCTTCTATATTGAAATAATCACTAACAAGTTCCATGTCAAAAGTAGGAATTTCAAAAGCATCAAGATTATCCAAATCTCTTCCTTGCATAAGTTCAGTCATAGTTCTTTCTAAACTTACTTCTAAAATAGGGTGTGCACCAAATGATACAAATAGTGTTGAGTTTTTTGGATTTATAAGAGAAATTGCAGTTACAGGGAAAATTCCACCTAAAGAGGCATCTAAAACTTCGATTATATAACCTAAATCTCTAAGTGTTTGAGCATCTTTATAAACTTTTGGAAAAGATTTTATAATTTCATCTGGGAATTTTGGGAGAGATAATCCCTCTTTTATAATTTTGATTTTTACATGTCTTTCAAATATTTCACTTAAAGCTTGAACTTTTGCTTCATTTGCTGTATTTCCAGTTGCTAGACCGTTACTTGCAAAAAGATTACTTAAAATATTTATAGGAATATATATTTTTTCATTTGTTGATTGTTTGATAAATGGTAAAGCTACAATTTTATTCATATAATCGCTGTTAAAATCGATTAAATCTTTTGGTTCTAATTCATTATTTGGATTGTATATCTTTTTTAATTCAGGATTTAAATAATCTCCATCAAAATCAAAAGCAATTTCATCTGGATAATATTTTCTATTTGGTAAGTGAAAATCTATAAAAAAGTTGTTTGTTTGTAATCTTTCGATGTATTCTCCATAGGCACTTGCTATTGAAGCATCTGAAATTACTCCTTTTCCATTTGAATAGATATGATTTGGAGCTTCATTTGAAGCTAGATTTACTGAAAAACAATTTTCTAAAGGATGTTTTTCTTGTGAAAATGAAGCTTCACAACCAACATCTTTTAGAATGTTTTTCATTTTTGCTATTGATTCTTCAAGGGGACTATTTTTTGATAATAAATTCATTTGATTATTTGTTCTTTCTTTGTAAGTTTTTCTTTGTAGAATCAGCAGTATAGCCAAAATTCATGGATTATGATACAATGAAAATAAAAAGGTAAATATGTCATTTAAAAATCTAGGTTTATGCTCAGAACTTCTTCGTGCAATAAAAGAAGAGGGTTATACAACTCCTACACCAATACAATCAAAATCTATTCCAGTAATTTTATCAAAAAAAGATGTTTTAGCAGGGGCTCAAACAGGTACTGGAAAAACAGCTGGTTTTACACTTCCATTATTGCAAAGATTAAAAACCACTTATTCAAAAGATAAAAAATCAAATGTAAGAGCATTGATTTTAACTCCAACAAGAGAGTTAGCAGCTCAAGTTGCTCAAAGTGTGGAAACTTATGGGAAGTATCTTCCTTTTAAATCAGCTGTTATTTTTGGAGGAGTTGGAATAAATCCACAAATTTCTCTTTTAAAAAAAGGTGTTGATATTGTGATTGCAACTCCTGGAAGATTGCTTGATTTGGTTTCTCAAGATTGTTTAGATTTAACAAAAATTGAATTTTTTATTTTAGATGAAGCCGATAGAATGCTTGATATGGGATTTATAAATGATATTAGAAAAGTTCTTGCAATTTTACCAAAACAAAGACAAAATCTTCTTTTTTCAGCAACATTTTCAGATGATATTAAAAAACTTGCGGATAGTTTATTAAATTCTCCTGTTTTAATAGAAGCATCAAAATCAAATAGTACTTCACACAAAGTTAGACAAATAGTTCATCATGTGGATAGGGATAGAAAAAAAGAGCTTTTATTACATTTGATTCATAAAAATAATTGGAAGCAAGTTTTAGTATTTACAAGAACAAAACATGGTGCAAACAAGCTTAGTGAAGCCCTTGTAAAAGATGGAATTACATCAGCTGCAATACATGGAAATAAATCACAAGGTGCAAGAACAAAAGCTTTGGATGATTTTAAAGTTGGAAATGTAAGAGTTCTTGTTGCAACAGATATAGCAGCAAGAGGAATTGATATAGACCAACTTCCCCATGTAATAAATTTTGAATTGCCAAATATCGCTGAAGATTATGTGCATAGAATTGGAAGAACTGGACGTGCTGGAAATAGTGGTGAGGCAATATCTTTGGTTTGTATTGATGAGCATGATTATTTATGGGGAATTGAAAAATTAATAAAAGAAAAAATTAAAAAAGTTGACATAATAGGCTTTAAAGTAGATCCAAATATAAAAGCAGAACCAATAGGAAATAGAAGTAATAGAGGTAATCAGCATAATCAAAACAGAACAGCAAAACCAAAAGAGGATTCAAATAAAAAACATTTTGCAAGAAAAAAAGAAGAGAGTTCATCTTCTAAGTCAAAAACTAATAACAATAAATTTGCTTCCAAAAAAAGCCCTCCATCATCAAATGTGACAAAAAATAGAAGAACAAATTCAGGATTTAAGAATAATTAATTTTAGAGGTACAAAATGAATTATGAAATAAAAAATAAGTTTATAGAAGCAAAAATCAACTCTTTTGGGGCAGAACTTAATAGTCTAAAAAGAGTTGATACAAATTTAGAGTATTTGTGGCAAGGAAATCCCCAATATTGGAATCGCCACTCTCCTGTGTTATTTCCAATTGTTGGAAGATTAAAAGATGATAGCTATTTTTATAAAAATAAAAAATATAGCATGACTCAACATGGTTTTGCAAGAGACAATGAATTTTCATTGACCAAACAAACTGATAATTATTTGGAATTTAAACTTGAAAATAATGAAAAAAGTTTAGAAATTTATCCATTTTTATTTGAGTTATATATAGCTTATGAATTAGTTGATAATAAAATTATTATTTCATATAAAGTTAAAAATAATAGTAATGAAAAAATGCTTTTTTCAATTGGCGCACATCCTGCATTTAATTGGGCATTAAATGAAAATGAAAAAAAAGAAGATTACTTTTTGGAGTTTGAAAATATTAAAGAGATTAAAAGATATTTTTTAAATGATAAGGGTTTAGTTTATGAAAGTGCTAATTTAGAAATAAAAGAAAATAAAATGTTCTTGAATGAAAAATTGTTTCAACAAGATGCATTAGTCTTTAATGATATAAATATAAAAAACATCACTCTAAAAAATATAAATAATCAGAATTTTGTAAAGGTAAATTTTGATAACTTCACATATTTAGGTATCTGGTCTAAACCAACAGGTGCTCCATTTATATGTATAGAGCCATGGTATGGAGTAGCAGATGATATTAATACAAATCAAAATATAGAAAATAAGAAAGGAATGATTAGTTTAGAAAAATATGAAGTTTTTTCTACTTCTTATAATATTGAATTATAAAAATTAAAAAATATGTATAAATCACATTAAGCATATTTTAAATAAGTAAATTATTTATTAAATATATTAATTATTAATAAAATTATATAAAAATTATTTTTTTGATTTTAAAGATAAATAGTAACAAACTAGTATCATTTTTAAAAAATTTCATTGATTTAAATCAAGTAAAAATAATATTCTGTATATAATCTGGACATTATATTAATTCTAGATGGGAGAATTTAGTGAAAAATAAATTAATAATTTTATTTTTATTGTTGTCGGCGTTGACTTTTGTTTCTTGTTTTATTGCAAATAATATTGCTTTATGGATAATTTCAATAATAGCAATTTTAGGATCAGCATTTTTATTTTTAAATTTAAATAAAGATATTTTAAAAATTGAAGCTGAATTAGAAAAAAATAAAAATGAAAGTGAAAATAGTCAAAATTGTTCAGACAAAGATGATGAGATCAGAGATGAAATTATTGATGTTTTAGAAAAATTAAAAATAGGTTTTTTAGGATACAAAATTGAGAAAATACCTAGTAATTCAAAAACTGCAGAAGTAACTAAACTTTTAAATGAAAGTATGGATAAATTTAATCAAGATATTGATTATGCATTAGAAATTTTAACTGAATATGGAAATGCAAATTTTGAATTTGAAGTTAAAACTGATTATTTAAGTGGAAAAACTGGTTCTTTACTATTAGGTATTAGAGCATTAGGAAGTTCTGTTTCTGAGTTTATTGCACTAATTAATTTAACATCTAAATCTTTAAATCATAATGTTGAAACATTAACAACAGCATCAAATAATCTATCTGTATCTTCTAATCAACAAGCTGCATCATTGGAAGAAACAGCAGCAGCTTTAGAAGAAATTACAAGTACTATAATTAATAATACTGAAAATACAAATAATATGGCAATTTTTGCAAAAGAAGTAAATATTGCATCAAATGAAGGACGAAGATTGGCTGATGAAACAGCTAAATCTATGGAAGAGATTAATATTCAAGTAATTGAAATTAATAATGCAATTAGTTTAATAGATCAAATAGCATTCCAAACAAATATTCTTTCATTAAATGCAGCCGTAGAAGCAGCAACAGCTGGTGAAGCTGGAAAAGGATTTGCCGTAGTTGCAGCTGAGGTGCGAAATCTTGCAAGTAGAAGTGCAGATGTTGCAAAAGAAATTAAACATTTAGTTGTAACTGCAACTTCAAAAGCAAATCATGGAAAAGAAATTGCTTCTCAAATGATTGAAGGATACTCAAAATTAAATGATAATATAAATAATACTATTTCATTAATAAATCGTATTACAGATGCTAGTAAAGAGCAACAAGCTGGAATTGAACAAATAAATGATGCTGTAACTGAACTTGATCAAGCAACACAACAAAATGCTATTGCTGCATCGCATATTAGTAGTATGGCAAAAGAGATACAAACACTTTCTCATAAATTATTAGAAACAGCAAATCATGCTAAATTTGATCAAAAAGCATTAGAACAAGTTTGTGATATGGATTTGACTATGCATTTGAATAGATTAAAATTAGACCATGTTAATTTTAAAAATAGAAATTGTGTTAAATTAGGAAGCAAAACTAATTGGACAGTTGTAAAAGAGACAGAGTGTAATTTAGGTAAATGGATTATGGAATCTGAGCAAAATAATAAAAATTTTACTAAGACACAAAACTGGGCACATTTAAAAGAAGTACATCTTCAAGTTCATAAAGGAATGCAAGATATTATTATCGAAAATGCAAATGGCTCAAATAATCAAACATTAGCAAAACAAGCTCATGCTCTTGATGAAGCAATTTCAGATGTATTTTTGATGATTCAACAAGTAAAAAGAGATAACTGCGAAGATTAAGAAATTAATCTTCCTCTTCATCATTTTTTGCTTCAACTTCTTTAGGGTTTTTAACATCAGCACGAGATATAAGTTCTAAATAAAAGCTTTCTAAATTTTCACTTGCAGCTATATCAATAGATTTTATAATATCAACAAATCTAATTTCAGTAGCTTCATTAGAAGTTTTACCAAATTTACAGTCAAAACTCCAGTAATTAAAACCTTCTGGTAATTTTTTACTTCGTTCTCTTTTGATATATTTTCTTACTTCATTTTTGATAGCTTCAACTTGTCTATCTTTGTTTTTGTTTGCAACTATTAGTTGGAATGTTTTTTTCATATAAATCCTTTGGCGCAATTATATCTAAAAAAGTCAATTTCTTTTATGTGTATTAACTATACAGACAAATATAAAATAAACATACATAATTTGATATAATTTATATAAATAAAAAAGAAAGAACATATATGGATAATATTTTATTTACATTATTTTTAACTATTTCAATAGCAACTATTTTAAATATTGTTTTAAAGAAATTTGGAGTTTCTCATATAATTGGTTACATAATAACAGGAACTTTAATAAGTTATATTTTTAATTTCAATGGCCTTGATATTGGTTCATTGGAGTTAATCGCAGAGTTTGGTATTGTATTTTTGATGTTTACTATCGGGCTTGAAATGAGTTTTGATAAAATCAAAAAGATGAAAGAAATTTTACTTTTAAATGGATTTTTACAAGTAAGTGTTAGTGCAATTTTAATCTATTTTGTAGCTTTTTTTGTTTTTAAGTTAAGTGTTGAAGTTTCGCTTATTGTATCACTTGCTTTTTCATTATCATCAACAGCAATTGTTTTGCCATATTTAAAACATTCAAAAGATATACATACTCCTTATGGTGAAAAATCAACAGCAATTTTAATTTTTCAAGATTTAGCAGTAATTCCCATTTTGTTGTTAATTACATTTTTAACAAATGATACATTGTCTATACAAGAGGTTTTGTTTAAAACTTTTATTTCAGCTGTTATAATCATATTTTTTATGTTCACAATTGGAAAGAGACTTATCTCTTGGCTTTTAAAATTTGCTTCAAACACAAGAATTGAAGAGCTTTTTTTAGGTGCAGTTTTATCAATAGTAATAGGAACTTCTCTTTTAGCACATGAGATGGGATTTACATACTCTTTGGGAGCTTTTATTGCTGGTATGATTATCTCTGATACAAATTATAGTGTAAAGGTTGAATCAGATATTTCAAGCTATAAAGATTTACTTTTAGGGGCATTTTTCTTTTCAGTTGGTACAAAAATAGATGCTTTATATTTTTTGCATAATGTACATATTATTTTAGCTATTTTTATAGCCGTTATGTTTATAAAAGCTTTAGTTGTTTATGTAATAATAATTAGAAAATCAGATAAAAGTACCGCTGTAAAATCAGCACTTGCCCTTTGTCAAGTTGGTGAATTTTCATTTGCAATATTTGCTCTTGCATCAAGTAACAATATTATTTCCCATGAAACAGCTAGTTTTTTAATATTAATTTCCTTCATTATTAAGCTTATTCTTGAATTGATCTTTTTAATATTAGTTTCTGTTTTATCTATGATTTTAACTCCATTTATTGTAAACAATATTTATAAATTGGCTTCTTACGTGGTTGTTGAGTTTTACGAATCTGATAAAATTACACCAATTGCTGCTACAAATCACGTTGTTATTTGTGGTTTTTCTATTTTAGGAAGAGTTATAGCAAAAGATTTAAGTGATAGAAATATTCCTTTTGTAATCATCTCTGATGACTTAAGACACGTATTACAAGGAAGAAAATTAGGATATATGGCTTACTTTGGTCACTTAGATAAATTACCCGTTTTAGAGTCATTAAAAGTTGATGAATCTTCTAGTGTAATTATAACTGTAAGTGATACTCATAAGAAAAGATTGATTTGTGAAGCAGTTTTAAATTTTTATAAAGATGCAAATATTTTATTAAAAATTGAATCATTGGATGAAAAAGCTCAATTAAAAGATTTAAATATTAAAAAGTTTATACATGCACACTTTGAAGTAGGGCGACTATTAGTTCAAGAAGCAATGTTAAATTTAGAAAACAAGTAGATTTTTAGTCTTCTTGTTGTTCTATATTATGCCCATGTTCATGCTCTTCTAAGTTAGTCATAATATAGTCATAAATTCTTTGATACTCACTATTTGGAGTTTTATTTTCCTCAATAACAGCTAAAACATTTTGAAGTTCAACTAAAAAAGACTCCATCTCTTTTATTGCATCTTTGTCGTCTTCAGTCTGAGAATTTGTTTCTAAAAGTTTATATAAATCTTCCAAATAATCTTCTACTTCTGGAATCATCACATTTTCTACTAGATCTTTTAATTTCTCTTTTATTTCTTCCATGAATTTCCTTTTTATTGGTAGTTTATTATATTCTTTTCTTTGATTAATTTACAAATAGAATTTCAAAAGATAATTAGTTACAATAGCGCATGAAAAAATTAATTACAATATTTCTATTGAATATTTATGCTCAATCAATAGAAATAAAACAAATGCCAATAGAGTTTAGTCAAAATAGAATTGAACTAACAAAAGAGTATATAAAAAAATCTTATGGATTAAATGTTGAAAATATCAATATCGTTCCTAAAATTATAGTTATTCATCACACTGCAAGTGATGAGTTTAAAGAGTCATATGATAGATTTTATCCAGAAACTTTATTATCTGATAGAAAAGATATAAAAAAAGGTGGAGATTTAAATGTTTCAGCTCAATTTTTAGTTGATAGGGATGGAACAATTTATTCATTAATGCCAGAAACTTTTATGGCAAGACATGTGATAGGTTTGAATCTTTCATCTATTGGAATTGAAAATGTTGGAGGAGATAAAAAATCTTTAACACAAGAACAATTAAATGCAAATATTGAGTTAGTTAAATATTTAAAGGAAAAATATAAAACTATTGAGTATTTGATTGGTCATTATGAATATATGAATTTTGAGAAACATCCTTTATTTTTAGAAAAAGATTCAACTTATAGAACTATAAAACATGATCCGTCAGTAGAATTTATGGAAAAATTAAGGGAAAATTATCCAGATTTAAAATCTGTGAAGAAATAATCAAAAGTCTTAATTAAGACTTTTGATTTTTGATAGATTCTAGTTCTAAATATCTCATAATAATAGCTGAGATATAAGGAATACTTTGAATAAATATAGTTACGGCAAATACATAAATTTCAACAATTCCAGTTTTATTCGTAAATACTAATGCAAAAAATGCAATCAATAATAAAACACCTAAAATTGTTTCATGCTTGATAGGGTTTTCACTTTTTTTAGCTTTTCCACCTTTTTGAGTTCTTTTAAATGGTAAACCATCTTTTACAAATCCATCAAATACAGCTCTAAAAATAATAAGTTGTAAACTCATAGATGCAATAGAACTTAATAAAGTATCTTTTAAAGTTGCTCTTACTTTCATTCTATATAAAATAAATGTATGCAAAATATTTACCATAAATGCTGTAATAATTGGAATAGTTAAAGGAATTGTAGGAATCGTAACTCCAACAAAAATAATAACTGGTACCCAAATAATATTCATAACAGCCATAATTGGTCCCATAGCATCACTTAACCAGA
>CAZDFZ010000037.1:10753-11596 GCA_964504855.1 uncultured Aliarcobacter sp. | reverse complement strand
CCTAAATGGACATCTTTAGATAAACTTGAAGACGGAACAGCACTAATCGCATTTTCAAGAAGTGATGTTTTAAAACTAAAACAAAAACTTCAGAAAAAATATTCAGTTTCAGTGATTTATGGAAATCTCTCACCTGAAGTTAGACGTGATGAAGCAAAAAGATTTAGAGAGAAAAAAAGCCAAATTTTAATAGCAACAGATGCAATAGCTATGGGATTAAATCTTCCTATTAAAACAATTTTATTTACAACTGATACAAAATTTGATGGAGTAAGTAAAAGAAAAATAACTGTAAATGAAATAGTACAGATTGCAGGTCGTGCTGGGCGTTATGGACATTTTGAAGCTGGATATTTAGGCGCTACACGAAGAGATGTTTTAGATCATGTAGCTCAAGAGTTTGAAGCACCAATAAAAACTATAAAACCACCATTTAAAGTAAAGATAAATTCAGCTCAACTTGAAGCATTAGCAGCTCACATAAAAACAAACTCTTTAACAAAAGTATTAAAGTTTTTTGCTGATAATATGTATTTTAGTGGACCTTTTATAGCTGCAAATATTTCATCTATGATTGAAGCTGCAAAAATTGTTGATACAAGATTTAATCTAAAACTTGAAGATAAATATCTTTTAGCACAAGCTCCAATAACAACAAAATCCAATATTATTTTACAGGCTTATGATGCTTATATTGCAAGTGTGATAAAAAGAAAAGTTTGCCACTATAAGCCATCAATTACTTTGCCTAAAAAAGCTATTACACAAAAAGATTTGCTTTTAGTTGAAGATGAAGTTAAAAAAATATCTTTATATTTATGGCTTTCATACAAGCTTCCAGAA
>CAZDFZ010000037.1:0-10684 GCA_964504855.1 uncultured Aliarcobacter sp. | reverse complement strand
TAAGAAATTCTTTTAATAGCTTTATTGAAAAATCTTTAAAAGGTCACTTAATAGAAGATGATATATCGAAAAAGCCTTTTTCTAAACCATTTCCAAGACGGGAAAAAGAGGATAAATCATCAAATAATCATAAGAAAAGTTTCAAGTCAAGAAGACGAAAAGCAATTTAATAAAAAATTGGCTAAAATAGTATAGTTTAAAAGTCATAAAGTGTGCAAGGATTTAATAAAGTGTTTGGATTTTTTAAAATCAATGAAGAATCTTTTTATAAAGAATTATTATCAGATAACATAGATATAAATAAAATTCAAAAATATATAGATAAAGGCATAGACTTAAATAAAAAGGATGATAAAGGGAATACAATTCTTTTTACCCTTGCTGCTAAGCGAAAATTAGAAGCTTTAAAAGTTCTTATAAAAAATGGCGCTGATTTAACTTTAGAAAATAAATTTAGTAAAACTGTTTTAGATGATGTTGCTGAACGTGGTGACGGTATGATGATTCGGTTTTTACTTGATAATGGCTATTCAATAAATCATAGAAATAGTGTAGGTAGAGCAATTTTTCATGATGTGGCTCTTTTAGGAAATTACAAAGTTTTCCAAATTCTAATGAACTATAATATGGATTTTAGTATAAAAGATGGATATGGAAAAACAATCTTATTTTATGCTGTTGAAGGTGGAGATTTAGGTATTTTAAAAGATGTAATTAATAGTTTAAATACACTAAATAGCCTTGATGATAATAGTCAAACAGCACTTTTTTCAGCTGCTTTAAAAGATGATGTGACAATAGCTACAGAGTTAGTATTGCATGGAATTAATGTTAATTTTATTGATAAAGATGGTCAAAATGCACTTTTTAATGCAATATTACAAGGTAGTAAAAATATCTCTTTAATTGAGTTGTTGATTAGAAAAGGTATAAATCTAAATCTTGTTGATAATCATCATAGAAATATAATTGATGAGCTTTTATATATTTTTGATTTACAAAAAAATCCACAAAAAGAGTTAGTTGGAAAATATAGTTTAGTTACTCCTGATAAAGATTATATGCCTATAGCACTTTTATTTGTTGAGCATGGTTTAGAGGTTGATAAAATTCATGAAGATGGAAGAACCTCATTACAAAAAGAAATTGAAAGTAAAAATTTTGCAAATGTAGAATTTTTATTAAATTGTGGTGCAGATGTTAATATTTGTGATGAATTTGGTAAAAACATAATTTACAGAGAAATATTAAAAGGCTATTCAAATTATAAGATGATAGATTTTTTAGTTTTTCATGGTGCAAATATTGATGCTAGAGATTCGGATGAAAAAAATATAGTAGATGATATTGTAGAAATAATTGCAATGCAAAAAGGTTTTAAAAAAATAAGTACATCTTTATTATCTGCAGTTAAGAGTGAAGAAAAATATGATGTTTTATTAAAAAAGGTTCTTACGTATAAACCAAATATTGAAGCTCAAAGATCAAATGGAACAAATATTTTATTTGATATGGTTTTATATAATGATTTCGAAACTTTAAAAATAATTATTAACTATGGCTTGAATTTAAATATAAAAGATGAAAGAGGATATACCCCTTTAATGCACCTTGTTGAAGATGGATTAAGACTAAAAGAAAAAAGAGAAAGAGAATCATTTCTTGAGCGTTTAGTTTATTTTCTGAAATATAGAGTTAATGTAGATATCCAAGATAATGATGGAAAAACAGTAATTCATAAAGCAGTTATGTCAAATGATTTAATTGTAGTAGAAAAATTATTAACAAAAAAAGCTGATTTAAGTATAAAAGATAATCATGGAAGGACAGCTCTTCATCATACTCAATGGCATGGAAATTATAAAATTGCTAGATGGTTAATTGCTTCTGGTGCTGATATAAATATGCCTGATAGTTCAGGATTTACGCTGTTAAATTATGCAGCAATTTTTGGACATACAAAATTAGTAGTTGCTCTTATTGCATCAGGTGTTTTAATGTATAATCGCAACCCAAAAAGTAAAAAAGTTGCACAATTTTTTAAAAATAGAGAACATAAATTAGAAAAACTTCTTTCAAGTAGTATCAATGATGACAAAATGCATCGAGCTGTAAGAGAAGTTGTTGAAAATCTTAGAAAAGAAATTAATGAAGTTTTACAATAATAAGGATATAAATGTTTAATAAATCTATAATAGTTTTAGCAGCAGGTGCTGGTACACGAATGAAATCAGATACTCCAAAGGTATTGCATAAAATCTCTGGAAAACCGATGTTATATTACTCTATAAAAGAGGCTTTAAAATTAAGTGATGATATTACAGTTGTACTATTTCATCAAGCATCACGTGTTCAAGCTGAGATGGAGAAATATTTTTCAAATATAAATTTTGTAATCCAAGACCATGCAAACTACCCAGGAACTGGTGGAGCAGTTATGAGAATAAAGCCAAAATATGAAGAGGTTTTAGTTTTAAATGGTGATATGCCACTAATTCAAGCTGAAGAGTTAAAAAAATTTGATTTAGATGCAACTATAGTTATGTCTGTTTTAGAACTACAAAGTGCTGATGGATATGGAAGAGTTATTATTGAAAATGGGAATGTAAAAAAAATAGTTGAGCAAAAAGATGCAACAGAACAAGAATTAGCAATTACAACTGCAAATGCTGGAATTTATCAGTTTGAAACAAAATTTTTACTTGAAAATTTACCAAAATTAAATAATAACAATGCTCAAAAAGAGTATTACATAACTGACTTGATAGAAATGGCAATAGAGCAAGGAAAAGTTTTAAAACCACTTGTTGTAAATGAGGAAAATTTTAAAGGTGTAAATTCAAAGGTTGAACTTGCTGATGCTGAAGTAATTCACCAAAATAGAATTAAAAAAGAGTTTTTAAAAGCTGGTGTTATCATGAGACTACCTGATACTATTTATATAGAAGAGGGTGTGCAAATTGAGGGTGAATCAATCATCGAAAATGGTGTAAGTCTGCTTGGGAATTCTAAAATTGTAAATTCTCATATTAAAACAAACTCTGTTGTTGAAGACTCTATTGTAGTTGATAGTGATGTTGGACCAATGGGAAGAATTAGACCAGGAAGTGAACTCAATAAAACTCACATTGGAAACTTTGTAGAGACTAAAAAAGCAATTTTAAATGGTGTAAAAGCTGGACATCTTTCATATCTTGGTGATTGTTCTATTGATGAGGGAACAAATATTGGATGTGGAACAATTACTTGTAATTATGATGGTGTAAATAAACATCAAACAATTATTGGAAAAAATGTTTTTGTTGGAAGTGATACACAGTTTGTGGCACCTGTAAATATTGAAGATGATGTTTTAATTGGTGCTGGTTCATGTGTAACAGGTGATGTTAAAAAAGGTGAATTGTATCTAACTCGTGCAAAAGCAAAAACTATAGGTGGATATTTTTATAAACACTTTTCAAGTAAAAAATAGAAGTTTTAAATGCTATTGAAAAATAAAAAGATTTTGGTTGCAGTTACTGGTTCTATTGCTATTTATAAAACATTAGAATTAATTAGACTTTATATAAAAGCAGGTGCTATTGTAAAAGTTATAATGACAGAAGCTGCTAAAAAGTTTATAAATCCAATTACTTTTGAAGCAATTTCACAAAATAGGGTTTTAGATGAGAATAGTGAGAATTGGGACAAAAATCAAGACTACAATCATATAGATATTGGAAAATGGTCAGATATTTTTGTAATTGCACCAGCAAGTGCAAATACTATAAATAAACTTGCAAATGGAATAGCTGATAATCTACTTTTACAAACAGCACTTGCATATCCAAGAATGAAGCTTTTATGTCCAGCTGCTAATACAAATATGATAAAAAATCCTCTAACTCAAGCAAGTATAAAAATGCTAAAACTTTGTAACTTTGAGATAGTTTCAACTGTTACAAAAGAGTTAGTTTGTAAAGATGTTGGCGATGGAGCGATGGCAGAACCAATAGATATTTTTGATGCAACTTGTAGAGAACTGTTAAAAGATGAATATTGGGTAAATAGAAGAGTTGTTTTAAGTGGTGGTGGAACAGTTGAAAAAATAGATGATGTTAGATATATCTCAAACTTTTCATCTGGGAAAATGGCAACATCAATGGCAACTGCTTTGTATTATAAAGGTGCTGAGGTTTGTTTAGTTAGTACTCGTGGTTATGAAAATTTACCAAAAGGTATTCATTTAATAAAAGTAGATGGTTCACTTGAGATGTATGAGTATTTAGTTGATTCTTTAAGGGTTGCAAAAAAGGGTATTCTTACAAAACCAACTTTGATGGATAACTCAACTCCAACACTAATTTTGAAAAAGCCATATTTGTTTATGGTGGCTGCTGTTAGTGATTATTTGCCAATATATCCACAAAATGGAAAAATGAAAAAAGAGCAAATAGGAACTTCTTGGAGTTTAGAATTAAAACAAAATATAGATATTTTAAAATCTCTTGACAAAGAAGGGGTTTATACAGTTGGATTTAAAGCTGAAATGGATGAAACAACTGCATTAAATAGTGCAACTTCAATGATGGAAAAGAAAAATTTAGATGCAGTTTGCCTAAATATATTAAATGAAAACAATAATTTTGGTAGTGATACAAATGAAATTGAGTTGATTTTGAAAAACTCTTCTTTTGAGTTTAAAGGAACAAAACTGGATATTTCCCTTAATATTTTAGAAAAATTAGAAAAAGAGTTTGGTGCAAATGAGTAATAATACAATTCCATCACATATCGCTATTATCATGGATGGCAATGGTAGGTGGGCAAAAGAGCGAGGACTTAATAGAACTTCTGGACATGAAGAGGGTGCTAAAACTGTTCGGAAGATTACTCAATATTGTTCAGATATTGGTATTAAGTATTTGACTTTATATGCATTTTCTACAGAAAACTGGGAAAGACCAAAACTTGAAGTAGAATTTTTGATGAAATTACTTGAGCGATATTTAAAAAAAGAGTTGGATGTATATTTAAAAAATAATATTAGATTCAAAGCTATTGGAGATTTAACTAGATTTTCAAATAGTCTACAAAAAACTATATTTGAAACACAAGACAAAACGGCTCATTGTTTAGGTCTTACTCAAGTGTTGGCTTTAAATTATGGTTCAAAAAATGAAATAATAAGAGCTGTAAAAAAATTAAATGAGCAAAATTTAGAAGTTACAGAAGAAAATTTGGAATCTTGTCTTGATACAGCTGGAATGGGTGATGTTGATGTGTTAATAAGAACAAGTGGAGAAGTTAGGCTTTCAAATTATTTATTATGGCAAAATGCCTATGCTGAAATGTTTTTTACACAAACATATTGGCCAGACTTCAATGAAGCTGAATTAGATGATATTTTAAGTGATTTTGCAAAACGTGAGAGACGATTTGGAGGTATTTAGTTTTATATTTGGTGTTTGTTTTGGATCATTTTTAAATGTATTAATTTTAAGACTACCATTAAATAAATCAATATTAACTAAAAGTCAATGCCCAAATTGTAACCATACAATTTATTGGTATCATAATATTCCACTTTTCTCATATCTTTTTTTAAAAGGAAAATGCTTTTATTGTAATGAAAAAATATCTTTTATATATTTTTTAGTTGAATTTATATCAGGTATTTTAACATTAGCTTTATTTTTAAAACTTGGATTAACACAAGAATTTATTTTTATGTGTTTATTATCTTATGTTTTAATAGTTTTATCTTTTATTGATTTAAAATATAAAGCAGTGCCTGATTATTTACTTTTAATAGCTTTAGTAGTTTCATTTTTTGCGACACAGTATTCTATTATGGAGGCATTTAAAAATGCTTTTTTATTTTCAGGAGCTTTTGTTTTATTAAATTTCATAATTACTTTTTATATTCAAAACATAAAATCAAGAATTTTAAAAGATGATAGTTTGAAAGTGCAAGAAGCCTTAGGTGAAGGTGATATTCCTATAATTGCAATGTTAGGAATTCTTCTTGGAGTAGCAAGTGGAGTTTTTAGTATATTTTTAGCTGCATTTTTTGCTATAATTCCTGCAATTTATTCAAATTTTGTAAAAAAAGATATCCAAACTCCATTTATACCTTATTTAGTTTTAGGTTTTTTTACTGAATATTTTTTTGATTTAGAAACAATTATAAAGGTCTTTTATTGAAATTAAAACAATACTTATTTTCACAGTTAGCAATTACATTTTTCCCAATATTTTTAGGATTATTTTTTATAACATCAGTTGTATTTTTAGTAAAGATAGCTTCTTTAACATCTATAATAACTATTAACTTTTATGAATTATTTACACTATTTAGTTATGTTATTCCTCAAATTATTTTCTTTACATTACCCGTTTCATTTTTTGTATCTTTAGTTATAACATTAGCTAAATTAGCAGGTGAATATGAACTTACTGTTATTACTTCATTTGGTTTAAATCCTATAAATGTTTTAAAAATATTTTTACCACTTACTTTAATAATATCAAGTATTTTACTTATTATTTCAGTTGGGTTAATTCCTAAAACAAAATTTTTAACAAAACAATTTTTAGATGAGAAGAAAAAAGAAGCAAATTTCAATGTAAAAGCAAGTGAATTTGGGCAAAAATTTGGAGAATGGCTGATATATATAAGTGAAAAAAGTGAAAAACAATATGAGGAAGTTAAGCTTTTTAAAACAAATACAAAACAAGACCAATTTATTATTAGTAAAACAGCTGTTTTAAATACTGAGAATAATAATGGAGCATTAAGTTTCAAATTAAATGATGGGAAAGCTTTTGTTGTTAGTGAAAAAGAGTTTGATCAAATAGACTTTAAATCAATGTATATCAATGAATCTATATCAAATACTCAAATAGATAATTTTACAAACTCTTATGAATTTTGGAAAAATAATGTTCAAAAAGGATTAGATGTAGATGATTTAACATTTTACATTTTAACTTCACTTTTTCCATCAATTTCATTGTTTTTGGTAATTACATTTGGATATTTTAATCCAAGATATGAAAAAAGTAAAGCAGTGTTTTATTCTTTAGTTTCAATTGTTTTATATTATGTTGTAATTAAATTTATCGGAGATAAAATTTTATTACATGCATTATATGTAATTCCAATTTTTTGGGTGCTTTTGACTTATATTTTATATTTTAAAACGATACAAAAAGAGTATTAATATTAAGTATGAACTTAAAATTTAAAGTTTCTTATGATGGTAGTTGTTTTCAAGGAAGTCAAAAACAACCAAATGGTCAAACGGTTGAAGATAAACTTTTATATGCATTTAAAAAAATAAATATTGAAACAAATATTGTTTTAAGTGGACGAACAGATAAAGAGGTTCATGCAACAGGACAAGTATTTAATTGTTTTGTTCCTGATTATTGGGAAGATTTATTTAAATTAAAAGAGATTTTAAATAAGAATTTACCAAGTTCTATAAAAATATTAGCTATTTCAAAAGTTGAAGATAATTTTCATTCAAGATTTCATGCAAAAAAGCGAACTTATAGATATTTAATCACTTCAAAACAAACAAATCCTTTTAATGCAAAATATATAACTTATGTTAAAAATATTGATGAAGATTTGTTAAAAAGTGCAATAAAAGAGTTTATAGGAGTTTACGATTTTAAATACTTCCATAAAACAGGAAGTGATAAAGAAGTAACTATTCGAGAGATATTTGATACCGCATTTTACAAATATAAAGATATATATGTTTTCAAATTTACTGCAAATTCATATCTAAGAAGTCAAATTAGATTGATGGTTGGCTTTTTATTGGCAATCAATGATAATAAGCAAACAATTGATAATTTAAAAGAGCAATTAAAAGTAGAAAAACATAATTTTAAATTACCAGCAATTGCAAATGGTCTTTATTTAGCAAAAGTCCAATATTAATTAATTTTTTAATAATCCAATTTCTTCATAATATTTTTTAGCACCTTCATGTAAAGGAGCACTTAATCCTTCAAACAGCGATTCTTTAGTGATATTGCTATAAGCTGGATGTAATTTTTTAAATTCATCAAAATTTTCTAAAATAGCTTTTACAACAGCATAAACAATTTTATCATTTACATTTTCATTTACAACAAGAACAGCCTTTACCCCAAAAGTAGGTATTTCATCATTTTGACCCTTATAAATTCCAGCTGGAATATTTGCTTTTGCAAAATAAGGGTATTTTTTTATTAAAGAATTAGTAATTTCATTTTCAATGGGAATTATTTTAATACTAACAGTAGATGAAGTATCTTTTATAGTTGAAGTAGGATGACCAACCATATAAAAATAACCATCAATTTTATTGTCTTTTAAAGCTTCACTCATTTCTGATGCACTATAACTTGCTGCTTCTTTTAAATCACTTTTAGTTAATCCAATTTCATTAAATAGTGTTAATGCAGTTGTTTCATTTCCACTTCCACTATTTCCAAGATTAATTCTTTTGCCTTTTATATCCATTAAATTATTTATATTGGCATCTTTTTTTGTAACTAAGGTTAATAATTCTGGATAAATTGCCATTATTGATTTAACTTTTGAATATGAAGAATTTTTGAAATGATTTTTATTATTTGATGCTTGATAAAGAATATCTGATTGAACAATTGAGAAATCTAAATCTTTATTATTAACAGCATTTAAGTTATATAATGAACCTTCAGTTGATTCAATTGAGCATTTAATTGATGAATCATTTTTATATTTATTTACTAATCTACAAATTGCTCCGCCTGTTGTATAATAAATACCTGTAACAGAACCAGTTCCAATAGTAATAAATTCTGAAGAAAAAAGTTGAGTAGATAATATTCCAATTAATAAAGATTTAAAAAAGAATGACATTTATTACTCCTTTGATTACAATATTATTAATCTAACATATAATTATTTGAGCCTTACTTAAATTTAAAAAAATTAAAATAAAGTACTTGACAAATAAAGACTCAATAGGTTATAATTCTTTAGCAGTTTAAGATACTGAGTGCTAAAATTAAAAAATGGTCGTAGAAATGATAGACAAAAAAGAGTTTTTGTTACAATCAATTATTAAAGCTTATATTGAGCATTTAGAACCAATTGGTTCAACTCAATTAAAATCTATGTACGATATAACTTATTCACCAGCAACGATTAGAGGTTACTTTAAAAAGCTTGGAGAAGAGGGTTATCTTGCACAAGAACATATAAGTAGTGGAAGAACACCAACAACTGAAGCTTTAAAACAATATTGGCAAACAAAACTTAATTTTAAGCTAAAAGGTATAAATTTACGAGCTTTAGAGTATTTTGCTTCAAATATAGGACTGTGCGTTTTTATAAAAAAAGAAAAATCAGATGTATTAAAAGATGTTTTAAATGTTGAAAATAGATATATGATATTAGAATTTTCTTCATTTGCTATAAGTGTTAAATATTCAGATGCTCTTTATAGATTTTTAAAAGATATGATAGGTTTAGATTTAAAAGATATTACAAGAATTTCAAAAGACGTAGGTGCTTATGAGGTTTATGAATCTATAAATCAAACTTTACAAAACTCTGATTTTCAGATTTTTAATTATAAAGAGTTTTTGAATTTAGCTTTAAATTATGATTTTGATGAATATACTATTAATAGTTTTCTAAAAGGTCAAATTTTAGATGAATTAAAAGAAGGTTTATATTTTGATAAATTATTACCTTCAAATTATATTGGAATTTGTAATTATTGCAAAATTAATAATGAAGATGTGAAAATGTTGGTTATTGGTGAGTTACCAAAAGATTATGAATATTTTTATGAAAAAATTACAACTTTTTAGGAGATAAATGTGAGTGAAGAAAAAAAAGAAGAATTAGTACAAGAAGCTGTTGAACAAGATGTTCAATCAGAGGTTGTAGTTGAAGAATCTGTTGAAAAAGAAGAGACTTTAGAAGATAAAATTGCAAAACTTGAAGAGCAATTAAAAGAGAGTGAAGATAAGTATTTAAGAGTTCATGCAGATTTTGAAAATATTAAAAAAAGACTTGAAAGAGAAAAATACCAAGCTATTGATTATGCAAGTGAAAAATTTGCAAAAGATTTATTAGCTCCAATTGATACTTTAGAAATGGCTTTAAAATCAGCAAATGTTGATTTAGATGCTGCTGAATTATTAGGAAAATTAAAAGAAGGAATTGAACTTACAATTAAAAATTTCAATTCAACTTTTGAGAAACATAATATTTCAAAAATTGAAACAGACGGTGAATTTGATCCAAATGTTCACAATGCGGTAATGCAAGTTGATAGTGAAAATCACGAATCAGGGCAAATAGTTGCAGAGTTACAAAAAGGTTATATGTTAAAAGATAGGTTATTAAGACCATCGATGGTTAGTATCGCAAACTAAAATTTTGACCGAAATGTCTTTAAACTAGATAGATGATAAAAGATATAAATTAAAAATAAAAATAAAACTTGATAAGGATAAAAAATGAGTAAAGTAATTGGTATAGATTTAGGAACAACAAACTCTTGTGTTGCAGTTTATGAAGGTGGAGAAGCAAAAATTATCCCAAATAAAGAAGGGAAAAATACAACTCCTTCTATTGTTGCTTTTACAGATAAAGGTGAAGTACTTGTAGGAGATCCTGCAAAAAGACAAGCTATTACAAATC
>CAZDFZ010000036.1:0-11698 GCA_964504855.1 uncultured Aliarcobacter sp. | reverse complement strand
AATTGTAATTAAATAAATTTAATATTAAATAAAAATATTTAATTAACCCATAGGGTATAAAATATCTTTTTGAATAGCTTCAATTTTTAACATCAATTCATCATCTATTTTAAATCTAAACGCTGCTAATGATTCATCAAGCTGAGAAACTTCCCTTGCTCCAATTATTGTTGAAGCTACAAAATCAAAGTGTTTTGAATATGCAACAGCTAAAGTTACAGGTGAAATTCCATACTGTTTTGCAAGTTCTATATATTTTGCAGTTGCTGCTTTTGTTTTATCATTTACAAATTTATTTGCTTGGGCTTGAACTCTTGGGCTTTCATTTTTCATATATGCTGTAAATCTTGCATTATCAGGATAAAAAGCATTATTATATTTTCCACTTAAAACTCCTCCACCAATTGGAGAGTATGGAAGTAGTGAAATATTCTCTTTTTTACAAACTGTTGAAAGCTCATCCAAAAATCTTGGATTTAAAAGAGAGAAATTATTTTGAATAGATTCAAACCTAGCTAAGTTTTTATTTTTTGAAGTCTCATTTGCTTTTGTAAGTCCATAAGCTGTATCATTTGAAGTTCCTATGTATCTTACTTTTCCTTCTTTTACTAAGGCATCAAAAGCTTTTAAAGACTCTTCAATTGGTACTATTGTATCGGGCCAATGCATCTGATACAAATCTATATAATCTGTATCAAGTCTTTTTAAACTGCCCTCCACTGCTCTTTTTATATGAAATGAATCAATTGCAGTTAAACCATGTCTTGTTGGTGGTACAAACCACCCTGAAGCTGCTCCACTTACTTTTGTTGCCATTATTATAGAGTCTCTTGGTTTTGTTTTTAGCCACTCTCCTACAATTATTTCAGTAGTTCCTTCATATGATTTTTTTGGTGGAACAGGGTAAATTTCTGCTGTATCATAAAAGTTTATTCCACTATCATATGCTTTATCTAAAATTTTAAAAGCCTCTTGTCTTGAAGCGCTTGATCCAAAAGTCATTGTTCCCATACAAATAGAACTAACTCTTAATCCACTTCTTCCTATATATCTAAAATCCATAATATTTCCTTCAAATTTTTATAAAAAAAGATTATAACTACTTAAAAAAAATATCTGGATTAAAAAATGTCTATTCCATGATACAAATCTCTTTTTTATTCATATGAATTATAGTTTGTCTTGCAACTAAAAAAACTATGATTGTTGTAACAATCATAAAAAAGTAAGCTAGTATAGAATAAACCCAATAATGAGTAAATTCATACATCAAAATAGTAGCAAGAGTAATAGCAGCCATAGGAAAGGTAAATGCCCACCAAGAGATAAAAAACTTGATATTAATATAATTTTTGTACATTACAAAAACCAAAATAGTAAAAAATATTCCCAAATTAAATAAAATCTGAGCAAAAAAATCCAAACTTCCAGTTAATTTTATATATGAAATAAATCCAATTGCAGGAGGTGCAATAAGTATAAAAAGTGTTGGCATAAACTTTGGCATAAACTGTGCGTGAAAAATTATTCTATTTAAAATAATAGCAAACAAAATAACCCAAAAGAAAATACCAATTGAAAAATAAAAATATAAAATTGTATCATCAATAAAACCTTTTCCAGCGATTGGAACAATCAAATTTCCAACTATAGGGATAAACCAAGCAGGATTTGAGTGTTGCATTTCAAGGTTATTGTTTATCCAAAATTTGATTGTATAAAATGTAAAAAATATATGTAAACTAGCACCTATTATAAAAAATATTTGTGATACAAAATCAATATTGTGTCTATAAACCATCGATAAAAGTAGCATTGAAATTGAAAATGCTGCAAAAAAGTTTATTCGTATTGGATGAGATAACTCTTTTTTTACTTCATCTTTGTATTTTATAATTTTTAAAATATAAAAATATGAAACGATAAAAAACACCGTAGTTGTAATAACCATCATAATTGTTGAAATAAATGAAGGCATAAATAAAACTTCACTAACTCTTTTATAAACCAAAGTTAAACCAGCAAGTCCCATGATAGTTGCAAACATCATTATTGGAAAAAATTGCAATCTATTTGATGGAATTGATTTAATTGACTCTTGCTCTTGCATTATTAAATCCTATTAAGAATAATTTATTATAATTAGAAAAAATTTATAGAGGTAATTTTGGCAAAAAGTAAAAAAACTGTAATAGATCTTAGCAAAGAGAATTTATCTTTTGAAGAGAGATCTCAAACTATAAAACTACTAAATTTTAAAACTGAAACAATGAGCTTAGATATAGCAATTTATGAAAAAGATAAATTTATCAAAAATAGTACAATGGTATTTGCTCATCTACCAAAAAAGCTAAAATCTAGGCTAAATCCCAACACTTAAGCACTTTTTTCTAAATATTCGTATAATTATATCTTATAAAAATTAAAGTTTGTTTGTTTTAGTATAAGTTTTATTTATAATAATTACAAAAGAAAATATTTTTTTATTTTAGAAAAATTGTTTCTAAGCATTATGTGAAGGTATGTTCCAAATACATTTTCATTTTTAAAAGCGGCATAACTTCCATCTTCAACAGTTTTTTTATAGAGTTTATACTCCCCTACTTTTGTATCATCAATTAGTTTTGTAAAATGAAAAGCGTGACCTGTGATACCTAACTCATTTTCATAATATCCCATTCTTGAAAATCTTTTCCCTAGAGTAAAATCCAAATCAAGCAAACCTAACATTTTTTTATCATCAACCCTATTTGAAATAAATAAAAGCCCAGCACACTCAGCATAAATTGCTTTTTTATTTTTTGCATGATTTAATATAGAGTTTTTAAAATCATTTGAATTTTCTATTTTTGAATAAGCTTCGTTTGTCTCAATATATCCACCAACTATAAAAACAATATCTGTATCATCAGGAATAATCTCATTTTTTATTCCATTTACAATAGTCACTTTTTTGAAAATTTCCTTTAAAAAGTTTAAATTATCATGGTATAAAAAAGAGAAATTGTCATCATATACAATGGCTATATTTTTGTCATATTTTTCTATTTTTTCAAATGGATATTCAATAATCTCTTTTTCTTGGCAAAAAGCTATTTTCTCAAGTTTTTCCAAATCGATATTTTTTAGAACCTCTTTTGACATAAGTTCAAGTTTTTCTATTTGATTATCTTTTAAATCAAGACCCAAATGAGTTGAATCTAAAGCATCAATTTTATTTTGAATCCAACCTAAAACTTCAATATCATCAAAATCTTTTTCAACTTGATTTTTTATTAACTCAAAATGACTATTTGTTGCCACATGATTAAAAACAACACCTTTTATAGTATTGCCTTCTTGATATGTTTTAAGTCCTTTGATTATGGCACTTAAAGTTATATACGAACCACTTGCATCTAATACAATAACTGTTGGAACGCCTAAAAGTTTTGTAACATCATAAGCAGATGAGTTTTTATCCATACCATCATAAAATCCCATCACACCTTCAAGTATAGAGATATTTTTATCACTATATTTGTTAAAAAGCCAATTTACTTGGGCTTGATTCATAACACAAGTATCAAGATTTACGCTTGGAGTTTGGCAAATTTTTTCATGAAAAAGTGGATCTATAAAATCAGGTCCAATTTTAAAAGGTCTTACCGAATTTCTAAAATGATACAAAAGTGCCGTTGTAAGAGTAGTTTTTCCTTGATTTGAAGCAGTTGCGCTTATACATATAGCTTTAATTTTGAATCCTTTTATACTTTTTTATTTCTTCTAATCAACAAATACAAAAAAAATGGTGCTCCAATAAATGCAGTTACAACACCTATTGGCAAAGTTGAATCGGTGTGTAGATTTCTTGAAATTAAATCTGAAAATACCAAAAATATTCCACCAAAGAAAAATACTTGGAAAAACAACTTATCAGCACTTTGTTTATAAATTAGTTTAATCACATGGGGAATTACAAGTCCTATAAATCCTATTGGTCCTACAAAACTTATACAAATTCCAACACATAAAGAGACAACCACTAAAAGAACTAAATTAATCTTATTTACATTTAAACCTTTTAAAAATGCTGTGTCATTACAAATAAGTAAAAGTTTGATTTTGCTTTTATAAAAACCAATTATTCCATAAAAAATAAAACTTACAATCATCACAATAAAACTATTAGTAAACCCAACTGTATCTAAACTTCCAAGTGTAAATCTGATTATTGAGTAGTTTTCTTGTAAATTACTCATATAAAAAACCAACATCAAAGCAGAACTATAAAAATATGATAATGCAATTCCAATTAATAAAATAGAGTTTGTAGAGACTGCCACTGAATTTTTATTTATCTTTTTTGAAATAAAATATAAAACTAATATTGTAACTATTGAGCCAAAAATCGATGAAATAGTGATATTCATCATTGGGAAAAATACAATTGCAACAGCTGTAAACAGTGTAGTTCCGCTAGCAATTCCCAATGTATATGGAGTAATTAGCTCATTTTTAAAAATAATTTGAAAAATCAAACCACCCAAAGATAATATTCCACCAACAAAAAAAGCCAATACAACTCTAGGAACTCTTAAATCCCAAAATACCATATTTGAGCTATTTGAACTATTGAAAATATCACTTAGACTCAGAGTTATTTCTCCTAAAAATGGTGAAATTGCTAAAATAATAAAAGCAAATATGTATAAAATTATCTTCATAAATTCACCACCAAGTGATTTTCCAATTTTAAAATAGTGTTATTGTAAAACTTTTGTAAATTCTCATTTGTAAAAAACTTATCATGCTCATCAAAAAACTCAATTTTTCCATCTTTTATGAATAAAATTTTATATTTTAAAGCATAAGCTAAATCAAGATTGTGAGTAATTATAATTTTTTGTTTTAATAAATCAGAATTAAAAACATCATAAACCTCTTTTAATCTACTAATATCCAAATTTGCTGTAAGTTCATCAAAAATAGTAATTTGCGCACCATGAATAATACTTGAAGCCAAAAGTAAAAGTTGTTTTTCTCCCGAACTAAAAGCTTTACAATATCTATTTTTTAATCTCTCCAATTTTAGTAAAGAGATTATTTCTTCTATTTTTTTATCATCTGTTATATCTATACTTGAAAGTTCTAAAAACTCTTTTAAAGTTACATATTCATCAAAAATTGATAATTTTGGAGGAATATAGTTTATAAGTTTTGCTCTTTTTAAATCGCTAATTTTATCAATTCTTTCATCAAATAATTTTACATTATCATTTGTTATTAGATTTGACAAAACTTTTGCAAGAGTTGATTTTCCGGCACCATTTTCACCAAGAATTATTAAATTCTCATTTTGCTTTAAACTAAAAGTTATATTGTGTAAAATGGCGCTGTTATAGTTATTTATTTCTAACATCTTCTAAAATCTTTCTAAAATCATTTATAAAAAATTCAACTCTTTGACTTGGAATCCCAGCATACAACTTATCAACCGCATAAATGTTGTTTTGTTTTGCTGCATTTATTGGCAATGTTTTCCAAAGCTCTTTTAACTGATTTAATTCAGCTGTTTTTCCATCATAAAATGGAGCTAATAAAACTATTATATCAGGATTCATATTTATAATCTTCTCTGTATTTACAACAGGTTGTGCTGAATTTGTTGAATTATAAGCATTTTTGTTTCCACTTGCTTTTATAATATCTTCAAAATAGATAAAATTTCCTGTTACATATATTTGATTAGATAATGTCATTTTAGGACTTATTACAATCAATATCTTTTTATTTTCAGTTATTGATTTTAGTGTTGCTAAACTATTATCAATATTAGAAATAATCTCTTTTGCTTTATCCTCTTTTTTAAACAAACTTCCCAATTCTAAAATAGTATTTCTAATATTTTCTATGGTATTTGTTTTATAAGACAAAACTTTTATATTTAAAGATTTTAGATTTTGAACAAGTTTTTCATCATAATCTTGTCCAATTACAATAGTTGGTTTTACTTCTAATACTTTTTCAAGTGAAATATCATTATATCCACCAATTTTTGCCACACTTTTTGATTCTTCAGGAAAATCGCAATGCTTAGTATTTGCAACAACATTTTGTCCCTCACCTAAAGCATAAACAATTTCATTTATTGAAGGAGAGAGAGTTACTATTCTCTCATCTCCCAATAAATTTATACAAAGAATCAGTATAAATAATATTTTTTTCATTTTAGAATTTTGCCTTTAATCCAACATATGCACTTCTTTCAGCCGTTGCGTATCCATCTATAGTTTGATAATATTTATCAAATAAATTATCTACTTTTAAATATGTTGAAAATGTTTTATTTATTTCATAATTCACTACAGAATTCCAAACTGTATAGTTTCCAGTTTCTGCTGATATGTTATATGTTCCATAAGCATATTGTATTCTATCACCAATATATTGTCCATTTAAATTAAAATGCCACTTACTAATACCATAGTAATCTATACCAAAGCCAATTTGTTCATCTGGTCTTCTTTCAAGCTTTTCACCTTTTGAATCTTCTGTAATTAAATGTGTATAATTTAAATTAACAAAAGTATCTTTTAACACATCTTTTTTGTAAGCTATTTCTGAGCCTTTTAAAGTAGAAATTCCATTTAAATTCTTATATTTACTTGTATTTGAATCAAAATCAATCATATCTTCAATTTTAGTATTAAAATAAGTAACTGATAAACCTTGATATTCAACGCCTAAATCATAACTTTTAGTACTTTCAGGATTTAAATCTTTATTTCCATAATATGAATATAAATTATATAATGTTGGAACATTATATGCTGTTCCATAGTTTGAACTAACATTTAATTCATTCCAAATATATTGTTTTATTCCTAATTTTCCTGTTGTTTTATCATCAAATTTATCATAAGCATCTTTTCTTAATGACTCAGTTATTATTGTTTTATTATCATTAAATTTATTACTATTTGTTGCAAAAATAGCTTTATTATCATATTTTTCATTAATATCATTTTCATGTTCAAAAGATTTAAAATCAGTACCTAAAACTAAAAAAGCATTATTATTTTGATATGGAATATCTGTTTTTAAACCATACTCTTTTACTGTACCTGTATAATAATCACTATAATTGTATGCAGGATAATAATATTCTCTATTAAAATCTGATTTCTTTGCATAAACATCGGTTGTTGCAAAATTATTTTTGTTTTGATAAGAAATTGTTGAAAATTTATCTTTTGCTGTTGATGTATTTAATGCATCAGCACTTGAACTATCAAAATTACCATTTGCATCAATTATTGTATTTGCAACTTCAACTTTATTTGCATCATCAATATTATAACCAGCTTTTAAATTTGTAGTTAAATTATCATAAGCATCATCTTCTAAGCCTAATTTATCGCCTCTTATACCATAATTTCTAGATGATTTCTTTGCAACAAATGCTGAATATCCATCTGTTTTAGTTTCATAAGCAGAACCGTTTAAATAATACTTATCTGTTTTATGAGATAAATTCATTCCATATTTCTTACTATTAAATGAACCATATTCTACTAAAGCATCTCCATGAGTACCTGTTTTTGCATTTTTTGTTATTATATTAATAACTCCAGCACTTGCATCAGCTCCCCAAATACCACTTTGTGCACCTTTTACAACTTCAATTTGTTCAATGTCATCTATCATCAAATGCTCAAATGGTGCGCCACTTAGTCCAGTAATATCGTTATATCTAATTCCATCAATTAAAACTAAAACTCTTTTAGAGTCATTTCCTCTTAAATATACAGAACTAGAACTTCCTAATCCACCATTGCTAATTATGCTAACACCTGATAGAGTATTTAATGCTTCAGAAACATTAGTAAAATGTCTTTCTTCAATCTCTTCTTTTGTAATTACTTCAATATTTGATGTAACATCTTTGATTGATTGAGTTGAATTAGTAGCACTTGTAACTGTGATTGGTTCTAAACTTTGAGCTGAAAAAAGGTTTGTTGTTGCTAGAAATAAGCTTGCAACTAAGCTTGTAGATATTTTTTTTTGCATTTTTAATTTTCCTAATTATTTTATTTATATATTATTTGTTGAATATAACTTGATTGGTTTTAATTGCTTTAATAGCAACAACTTAGTAATTTTTGGCATCTTATTTGATAAAATAGCATGAATCATACAGTTAAAAGATAATAGTTTTCTATTAACAGTTGCAGCTAAAATGCCAAAAAGACTAAAGTATTTTCTGGTTTTACTAATCATTTTTTCCTCCTTTATAAAATATGTTCTTCATTTTAAATATGACAGCTTAAAATTGATTTTGCTGGATTTGTAAGATATTCATATCCTAAATATGCAATATAAAATCCAAAAGCAATTACCAAAATTGAAGCTAATTTAATAAATAAATCCCTAAGATTTGATTGTTTAAAAAGCCCTACAAAAAATCCCAAAGAAAAAAGAGCAGGAACTGTACTTAATCCAAATATAAGCATCACAAATGCTCCCCAAAATGCACTTCCAGTACTTGCAGCTGTTATTGCAAATACATAAACAAATCCACATGGAAGAAGTCCATTTAACATTCCTAAAAGATAGAAACTAAAAAGTGATTGTGAACCTAAAAGTGATTTAAAAGTACTTTGATAAAGTGGAGATTTTGAGCAAGTATGTTCTAAAATAGTTAAAAATTTAATTTTCCCAAGAAGTGAAAGCCCAACTAAAACCATCATAAAACCAGTGATTAATAAAAATATTCCACTTGTTAGGTTATCAAAAGTTACGACTCCACCTACAAGTCCAAACAATGCACCCAAAATCATATAAGTCGAAATTCGTCCAAATGAATATAATAAATGAGCAAGTGCTTGAACTTGTTTTGTCCAATGGCTTTTTATTTTTGTACTTGAATATGCTATTACAATTCCACCACACATTCCAACACAATGTCCAAATGAACCTAAAAATGCTATTGAAATAATAGTTACTATACTAATTGTTTCCATTATTTACCTAATAGCTCTTTTTGAATATAAGGATTTCTAAGAGTCTCATTTCTTAAAACTTTCAAACTCATCTCTTCAAATGTTATAAAACCATCTTGTTTTACTTCATAAGCTCCAAATCCATATCTCATTGGAGTATTATCAGTTCTACTATACCAAGCAGTTCTTCCATTTATATATTGTTTTGTATCGATTGACATAACCCAAATTTTTGCATCATCTTTAAATGATTTATCTTTTAACCAATTTGCCATACCACCATGGTCATGAAAAAACCAAGTTTTTCCATCATTTGAAATAACTTGAGAAACATAATCCATTTTATCAATAACCATTCCACAATCACTATCTTGATATCTTCCAAGAATTATTTCAAGTGGAGTTAAAGCCGTATTTCCTTCTTTTAAAACAACCATTTGTTTAGCGTTTGACATTGATAAAAATATTATGATTATAATTGCAATTATTGTGATTAGGGTGATAAAAGGCAAGATTTTTTTCATTGATACTCCAAAATAGAAGTGACATTATAATCATTTGTTTATAAATTTTAGTTTATTGATAGTAAAAAAAAGGCTTCACATGGGAACTTGTGAAGCCGTTATTCAAATCTAATTTATTGTATAGGATACCAAATAAATGTATTTAGTAGTAGGGAGGATTTAATATAAATATCCTATATATGGAATTATAACAGAACAATTATTAAAATAAGATAAAAGTTATCCTATTTCATTCTTTTTAACTTATTTTTGTAGTTTTAAATAATACAATACATTTATATAGAACAAATAAGGATAAATATTAATGGCTTTACTAATGTTTGATATGGACGGAACTCTCATAGATAGCGGATTTGCAATAACTAATACAATAAATTATGTACGAGAGAATTTAGGTTTTGAAAGATTAGAAAAAAACTACATTTTAGAAAAAGTAAATGACCCATCAATAAATTCAGCTGAATTTTTTTATGGTACAAAAGAGTTTACAGCACAACAAACAAAACTTTTTGAAGAGTATTACAATAAACATTGTTTAAATGATTTAGTGGTTTATGATGGAATTGCAAAATTAATTGATGATTTAAAAAATGATTTTATTTTAACTGTTGCTACAAATGCAAATTCAACTTATGCACACAAAATGTTAAATCATGTGGGACTTGGCTCTTATTTTAAAACAATTATTGGATACGACAATGTTAAAAAACCAAAACCACATCCTGAAATGGTAAATAAAATCTTAGAAATTCATAATATCTCAAATCAAAATGCTCAATTAATTGGTGATTCACACAAAGATATAATGGCAGCAACAAATGCTGGAGTTGATTCAGTTTTAGTAAATTGGGGATTTTCTAATCATGAAAAAGATGCAATTGAAACTATTGAAGAGTTAGAAAAAAGAATATTTACTAAATTTAACTGAGATTTTATATGTTTGAAAAAATAAAAAATTTATTCAAAAAGCAAGAAGTTTTTTCTTGCATAGTTTGGGATGGAAAAATTATAAGATATTTAGATTTAACTCAAAAACAAATAGACAAAATGTCTAAAGAAGGTTTAACTATTACAAAAAAAGAGGATTGTTAAAATCCTTATTTTTTTGCATAAGTAATAGTTTTATATTCACCCTCTTTTAAATCTTCAACTGTAAAACCATCAAAGCTAACCCTATGAAGTGTAAGTACTCTATTTCCAACTGCTGCAAACATTCTTTTTACTTGATGATATTTTCCTTCACAGATTTCTAATCTTATAAGTGTTGGAGATATTTCTTCTAAAGATGCAGGTAGTAAAGGTTTTTTCTCTCCATTTAACATCAACTCTCCACTTGCAAAAATCTCTTTTTCATCACCTTTAAGAGGAACTGCTAAAGTTGCTTCATAAACCTTTGAAACATCACTTTTTGGGCTTGATAATTTATGATTTAAAGCTCCATCATCACTTAAAATAATAGCTCCTGTTGTATCAACATCAAGTCGTCCAATAGTGGAAATTTTAGGATTTCTTCTATTCCAACGAGATGGAATTAAAGAATAAATCAAACTTCCAGCATCATTATGAGAACAAATAAATCCAGATGGTTTATTTAATAAAATTGTGATGGTTTCAGGATCAAGAGCTTCATCATTGATTTTTATATCATTGTGATATGCTTTTATAGAAGGGTCAAAAACTCTTACATCTTTTACAAAAACTTCATAAATTTTCATAAATTTTTTTGCTTCACTTCTTGTGCAATATCCCAAAGTTGATAAGTGTGCATCTATTCTTTTATAACTATTTTGCATATATTTTCTTCTTTAAAATCAAATTTGTTGGGATATTAACATCTTTTCAATAAAATACAATTTCAATAACTTAATAATTTGCCTTTATATTAAATATTCATATAATTATTTTCTTTTTAGAATATTTTATCTTCATGATTTTTTATTATTTTTGGCTTAATTAAAAAAAATGGCTCCTAAAAAGTTAAGCAATATTCGATACTATGGTTGTTTAAAAAAGGTTATTTACAAATGTCTGTAAAAAATGCCCAAATTGTGGTTCAAATCATGTAATAAAAAAGGCAATTAGGAATGGTATTAGAAGATATAAATGCAATGATTGTAACAAATGGTTTTCTTCTAAAAGAAGACCAGAAAGACTAGAAAATTCTCTTTTTAAAGAGTATGTTTACCATAG
>CAZDFZ010000035.1:0-11760 GCA_964504855.1 uncultured Aliarcobacter sp. | reverse complement strand
CAAACAGAAGCAGAGATGTTAAAACAAGCAAGACCAATGCATGATATCGGGAACGTTGCCATTCCTGATGCTATATTAAATAAACCAGGTCGTTTTGATGAGGCTGAGCGAAAAATTATGGATACCCATGCAGCTTTAGGATATGAGATGTTAAAACACTCAAATAGACCTCTTTTAAAAACAGCTGCAATAGTTGCCCATGAGCATCACGAAAAATGGGATGGAACAGGATATCCTCGAGGTTTAAGTGGTGAGGAAATACATATTTATGGAAGAATCACAGCTCTTGCTGATGTTTTTGATGCTTTAGGAAGTGATAGATGTTATAAAAAAGCTTGGGATGATGAAAAAATATTTAACCTTTTCAAAGAAGAAAAGGGTAAACATTTTGACCCAAAATTAATTGATATCTTTTTTGAACATTTAGATGAATTTCTAAAAATTAGAGACTCTTTAAAAGATAAATTTTAAAAATATTTGATTGATTTTCATAGGCATAATTTAATTGAAAATGATGTCTATCAATAACTTTTTTTACAATACTAAGCCCTAATCCAAAGCCATCCCTTTGAGATAACTCTTGGGTAAATGGTTTTAGATAATACTCTAACTCTTTTGAAAGTTCTTTTCCTTTATTTGAAATAGAAATTTCATTATTATTTGCTTCAATAGTTATAGGAAAAGATGATGCATATTTTAGAGCATTGTCGATTAGATTTTTTAAAGCTGTTGATAAATAATATAAATCAGCTGTTATCTTAAAATCTTCAATAATCTCTATTTCTATTTTTGATTCATCTTCTAAATATAGTTTTCCCAATGATTCAATAATTAAAGTTTCTGCACTAAATGTTGTAAGATTTAGGGTTGCTAAATTTAATTTTTCAAGTTCAATCAATTCATTTGTTAAAGTCTCTAAATCACAAAATATCTTTTTTAAAAGTTCTTTTTGAGAAAAATCATCAATTTTTTCTATGGCAAATTTCCCTTTTGCAATAGGAGTTCGTAATTCATGCCCAATATCTCTTAAAAGTTCTTCTCGTGTTTTTATAGAGCTTTCCAATGAGGTAGCCATTTTGTTAAAAGAGTCTGATAAAACACCTATTTCATCTTTTGAGTGTATATTTATTCTACTTGATAAATCACCATTTGCAAAGTTTATAAGTTCTTTAGTAATGATTTTTAAAGGAGATAAAAGCTTGAAAATATATAAAAATATTAGTATTAAAATAAAAATATCCAATGAAATTAGAATATCTAATATGGTTTTGTCATTTAGATTTTTTTCATCCAAAGTTTTTAGTGTATAGGTTTTATTTAAATATTTTATTTCAATAATAAATTCATCACCAAAAGATTCCTTTAATATATTTATAACACCTGAATTAAAAATTCTTTGGTATAAAATTTGATGTTTTATAGGATCAAAATTTTGTTTTGTTTTAAATTGATATTTAGAAAAGATTTCATTTAAAGAATTCTCATTTTGAATATTACTAATAATTTCTTCTATTACAGTAATATATTTTTCTTTTATAAGATTTTCCATTCTTTTTGAATTAATATTATCAATCCATGAGCCAATGATAGCCATTAAAATAAAGCTAGCAATGAAAAGAATAGAGATTTTTTTAAATATTGACATTTTTATCCTACGAATTTATATCCAATACCCCAAACAGATTTTATAAAAACAGGATTTTTTGAATCATCTCCAATTTTATATCTTATGTTTGAAATATGCATATCTATAGTTCTATTTTTAGTATTTATATCTAAAGAAGTGGCATTTAAAATTTGTTCTCTTGAAGATATTTTATTTAGATTTTCAATTAAAAAGATAAAAATTTCAAACTCAATTTTTGTAAAATCTATTGGATAATTATCAAGTAAAACTGTTCGATTTTCTTTATCTATTGTAAAATTATTTATAGTGATAATTTTATTAAAACTCTTTTTTAAAATATGTTCTATTCTTAAAACCAACTCTCTTGGTTCATAAGGTTTTGCTAAATAATCATCAGCTCCTAATTCAAAACCATGGATTTTATTTCCTATATCTCCCCTTGCTGTAGAGATAATTATAGGAATATTTCTTATTTCTTTTAATTTTTTAAATAAATCAAAGCCATCCATTTCAGGAAGCATTAAATCAAGGATAATTATAGAGTATGAATTGTCTTTTTTGAAATTTTCAATTGCATCTTTTGGATGATCAAATGCAGTACAATCAAAACCATAATCCTTTAAGTATTCAATAATGAATTTTTGCATTTGTAAATCATCTTCAATTAATAAAACTCGTTTACTCAAAATTATTCCTTTTTAAAAGTTGATAGATCTTTGATATTCTCTTTTTCAATTAAACCTTTTTCCACATCACTATGACACGCTTTACAATTTGCTTTACTTTTAACTTCTTTGTTATTAAAAATCTCTTTTGGTATTTCTTTGTGAGTTCTTTCCCAATAAGTTGTTTTTGTCATAGCTATTATATCTTGATTTTTTATACTATTTAAGAATTTAAAACTTGGTTTCATAGTTGAAGTTTCAGCACTATTGTTAACTAAAAAAGCCAAAATATTTTTATTTAATTCTTCTGAAATTGACGCATCATCTCCAAAGTGATTTTCCAAATCAGACATAATTAATTCCCAAGATTTTTTAGGCAATAGATGAGGTGGATATAAAGTGTGGCAAGAACCACACTCTTTTACAAAAGATTCATTTTGAACTTTATAATCAATAGGTGTAAATTTTGAAGCAATCAAAATATTTTTTGGTTTATAAATATTAAAAGCTAAAAAACCGATAAAAAATATAAGCATCATAATAGAGAAGATTTTTTGATAAATGTTTAATTTTATACTTTTGTTTTCATCCGTAATTTTGTAACCTGTAACTATAGAGTTTAAAGTTTCGTGTTTTTTATGTAGTAATTTATCTACTAAAACTCCCAAAATATGTGCAACTATTAAAGCAATAAATAAATTTGCGAATATTTCATGTATCTCTTTAAATAGTTTCATATTTTTGAAAAATGAATTATTTAAAAAAGAAAATATTCCTTTTCCTTCTTGTACACCAAAAGCTAATGCACCTGTTAGTACAGCAATAATAGCAACTACTAACATAGCAATCATCACATAAGAAGCCAATGGATTATGACCTGTATATTTCAATTTTTCTTCAAAAACACTATTCAAAAATTCTTTTACATTTTGTTTACCAAGAGGAAAATCTTTGAATAAAGAGTATTTAGGACCTAAAAGACCCCAAAATATTCTAAATATCACTAAAATCAAAACTCCATAACCAATAACTGCATGATAATTTAACCACTCATCTTCGGCACTTAAAAATGCAATAGCAATAAATAGTGCAAAAAGAGCATGAAAAACTCTAGTTGGTAATGACCAAATATATGATTTTTCCATGGATATTAATCATCCTTTCCTTTTGAAAAATTTGGAATATGAATATTTCTTTCTTTATACGTTCCTTCATTTGCGTCTTTATGACAAGCAGCACAATTTGCTATAGATTTTACCTCTGGTTGTTCTATCATTTTAGTAGTTACCTTTCTATGTTCTCTTTGGAATTTTGGAATTTCACTAATTCTAAGAGGTGTTGAATCTTTTTTTATTGATTGGGCAAATTCAGCAGCTTCACCATGAAGAGATTTTGAATCACTAGAGTTTTCTTCTAAATACATTTTGATTTTATTTAGGCTATCTTTTGATAAAGAAGCATCAGTATCAAAGTGATTTGAAAGATTATCCATCATTTTGTCCCAAGATCTTTTTGGCAAGAATTGTGGTTGAAATCCCATATGACAAGTTGCACACTCTTTATTGTAAAGTTCTTTTTGTGTTAAATCTTGTGAAAACATAGCAGTTAATGCTAAAGGCGCTAATAATAAATATTTCATAATTTTTCCTTATTTGTTTATAATATAAGTGATTACATCACCTTTTTCAATTGCTGTTCCTTCACGATTATAAACATCATTGAAGTTTCTTTTAATCCATTTTTCTATTTCAGCAAGATCTGTAAATCTTTTTGGATTTGCTTTTGGAGATAGTGGTTCAATAGTTTTTGCAGTAAAAACATTTTCACCTGATTTATTTAAATCTGTTCCATGACAAGAAGTACATGAAATTTCTTTACCTTTTTTCCCCATATGTTTTGATGTGAAAATTTCTTCACCTCTTTTTGCATCAAATCCTTTAAAATTAGGATTCTCTTTTAAAGCTTCTTGTTTTAATGAAGCTAAATACTCATCAATAACTGCACCAAATGATACATTAATAAGTAAAATTGTTAAAAATAAGAATTTCATTTTATCTCCTTTTTTATTATATGTTGAAATTCTATAAAAATAGTTTTATTTTTTTGTGTAAAGAGTCTTGACAATTTCTTGACAATTTTTGATTACAAAAAGATTACGAATTTAAGAGCTTTATCATTAAAAATACAAGCTTTAAGCTATTTTTTAGTATAATCGCGAAAATTTATACAAAGAGAAACAATGAGAGACATTAGAAATATTGCCGTTATCGCACACGTTGACCACGGTAAAACTACACTTGTAGATGAATTATTAAAACAATCAGGAACTTTTTCAGCACACCAAAATGTTGATGAAAGAGTAATGGATAGCAATGCTATCGAAAAAGAAAGAGGGATTACAATCCTTGCTAAAAATACAGCAATTGATTATGAAGGTGTAAGAATCAACATCATCGACACTCCAGGACACGCCGATTTTGGTGGAGAAGTTGAGAGGGTTTTAAAAATGGTTGACTCTGTTTTATTACTTGTTGATGCTCAAGAAGGTGTTATGCCTCAAACAAAATTCGTTGTTAAGAAAGCTTTATCTTTAGGACACAGACCAATCGTTGTTATCAATAAAATTGATAAGCCAGGTGGAGAGCCAGATAGAGTTATTGATGAAGTTTTTGACCTTTTTGCAAACATGGATGCAACGGAAGAGCAATTAGAATTCCCAGTTGTTTATGCAGCAGCAAGAGATGGTTATGCAAAATTAGCTTTAGAAGATGAGAACAAAGATTTAACACCATTATTTCAAACTATCTTAAAAGAAGTTCCAAAACCAAAAGGTGCTGATGAAAATGGTTTACAATTACAAGTATTTACACTTGATTATGATAACTTTATCGGTAAAATTGGAATCGCTAGAATCTTCAACGGAACAATTTCTATGGGTGAAACTGTAGTTTTATGTAAAGCTGATGGGGAAAAAGTAAAAGGAAGAGTTACTAAACTTATCGGATTTAAAGGTATGGATAGATTTGATATTAAAGAAGCAGGAACTGGTGATATCGTTGCTGTTGCTGGATTTGAAACTATCGATGTTGGAGATTCATTATGTGATCCAAATAATCCAATGCCACTAGATCCAATGCATATTGAAGAGCCAACACTTTCTGTTACATTTGCAGTAAATGATTCTCCATTAGCTGGAACTGAAGGTAAATTTGTAACTTCAAATAAAATCAACGAAAGATTAGCTTCTGAAATGAATACTAATATTGCTATGAATTATGAGCAAATTGGTGAAGGTAAATTTAAAGTAAACGGAAGAGGTGAGCTTCAAATTACTATTTTGGCTGAAAATATGAGAAGAGAAGGTTTTGAGTTCTCTATTGGAAGACCAGAAGTTATTATTAGAGAAGAAAATGGTGTTAAAATGGAGCCATTTGAGCATTTAGTAATTGACTTACCAGATGAATTTACAGGTGCAATTATTGAAAAACTTGGAAAAAGAAAAGCAACTATGACAAACATGGTTCCAATGGGTGAAGGTTATACAAGACTTGAGTTCGAGATTCCAGCTAGAGGATTAATTGGAATTAGAACAGAGTTCTTAACAGAAACTAAAGGTGAGGGTGTTATGAATCACTCATTCTTAGAGTTCAGACCTTACTCTGGAACAGTTGAAAGTAGAAAAAATGGAGCTTTAGTTTCTATGGAAAATGGAGAAGCTTTAGGTTATTCAATCTTTAACTTACAAGATAGAGGAATTATGTTCATTAAACCTCAAGATAAAGTATATGTTGGAATGGTAATTGGACAACACGCGAAAGATAACGATTTAGATGTTAATCCTATTAAAGGAAAAGCACAATCAAATGTTAGATCTTCAGGTGCTGATGAAGCTATTAAATTAGTTCCACCAAGAGTTATGTCTTTAGAAAATGCTTTAGAGTGGATTGAAGATGATGAATTAGTTGAAATCACTCCAATTTCTGTAAGAGTTAGAAAAAAAGAATTAGATCCTACAGTTAGAAAAAGAACTGCAAAAAAAGAGAAATACGCTTAATAATACCTATTTATAGGAAATTTTTCAAAGAGGAAGGATATTTTATCCTTCCTCTTTTTTTTTATAATAAAAATTAATCATACTTAATTGTATATTATATATACAGATAAATAATCGAATAAAAGAATTATTTATTTTAGATTTAGATAAATGAGACTAGAATTTATTAGATTAAGGGGGTGTGATTTGAGTAGTGAAAAAAATAGTGTATCTGAAATCTTTTGGGAAACTTTTTCCAACCAAGATCGACAAAAGATAAAAGAATTCCAAAAATATATGGATAAGTTTGCTGTTAATTTCAATCTTTATAAAGATGGAAATTTTATTGAAAGATCGTTACCTTTTGATGTAATACCAAGAATTATTGAAACTAAAGAGTTTGATATAATTGATAGAGGTTTAAGTCAAAGAATAAAAGCTCTAAATATGTTTTTAGAAGATTTATATACTGACAAAAAAATTGTAAAAGACAATGTTGTTCCTGAAGAGTTCATATACCAAGCAAAAGGGTATTTAAAAGAACTTGATGGATTCTCTCCTTCAAAAAAAATTCGTACACATATAAATGGAATTGATTTAGTAAAAGATACAGTTTCAGATAAATGGGTTATTCTAGAAGATAATTTAAGAGTTCCAAGTGGGGCTAGTTATCCCTTATCAATAAGAGATACATATAGAAAAATTTATCCAAGTTTTTTTGAAAAATTAAAAATAAAACCAATCAAAGAATATCCATCAATGCTTAGAGAATCAATGGATTATGTAAATTGTGGTGGAATAAATGTGGTTTTAACGCCAGGAAGATTTAATTCAGCTTATTACGAACACGCATATTTAGCAAAAAAAATAGGTGCTCAACTTGTAAGAAATGATGAATTAGTTGTACAAAATAAAATTTTATATTTTAAAAATTATGATGGAAGATTAGTAAGAGTTGGTGCAGTATATAGAAGACTAGATGATGAATTTTTAGATCCAAAATTTTTCAATGAAGAGAGTTTAATTGGAGTTCCAGGAATCATGGAAGCATATTTATCTGGAAATGTGGCAATTATGAATGCCCCTGGAAATGGAGTAGCTGATGATAAAGGTATCTATTATTTTGTTCCAAAAATGATTAAATACTATTTAGGAGAAGAGCCTATTTTAGATAATGCACCAACATATTTACCTTATTTTGAAGAAGATAAGAAATATATCTTTGATAATATTGAAAAGCTTGTAATTAAAGATGTTGCAGAAGCCGGTGGTTATGGCGTAATGTTTGGTCATGCTATGACAAAAATCCAATTATCAGATTTAAAAACAATTATTGAAGCAAATCCAAGAAGATTTATTGCACAAGAATTAATAGAGTTTTATGATGAAGAGTGTTATTTAAATGATGAAATAGTTCCAAGAAAAGCTGATTTTAGAGCTTATGTTGTAATGAGTGATGAACCAAAAGTTTGGAAATGTGGTCTTACAAGATATGCAATGGAAGCTGGAAATTATTTAGTAAATTCATCTCAAGGTGGTGGATTTAAAGATACTTGGGTTATGGAGGCTTAAAATGGAGCAATTATTAACAGCAAACGTAGCAACTAATTTATATTGGTTTGGAAGATATTTAGAAAGAATTGAAGCAACTTTGATAGAAGTTGTAGAAGCTTTTGACAAAATTATAGATACTGACAAAGATTGTGGAAAAGATTTTTTTGAGAAATTAGGAATAGATTTAGAATATACATGTTCAAAAGATTTTTTAAATAAAGCAGTATTTGGAAATCATCATGCAAATTCAAATACACTTATAGGATATGCAAAAGAGAATGCAATTATTTGTAGAAGTGTTATGGATACAGAAGCTTTTGGTTCAGTTATTGAGCTAGCAAACTTACTCAAGCATTCCGGTTTAGACATAGATTGTGGGTACATTGATAATGTTTTATCTTTGATTAGTGAAATTTGGGGTGAACTTACAAGAAAACAACACAGACATGCAAGTGATTATTTTATCAGACTTGGAAAACTTGTTGAAAAAGTAGATTTCCATTTAAGAATAGGGAAGGATAAGGAGTTTTCATTAGTTGTTATGGAAGAAATTGATAAAATAGTAAGTATATTGGCACCTGATTCAAAATTTAAGCCTCATGATGAAAATGATTCACACGAGGTAATTATGAACTCTATTAATGCTAAGATTAATAAAATAATAGTTGAGGATTAATGAATACAACAGAAATTTTTACATCAGAACTACCTGTAGGTGAAAAATTATCTATAAAAAGAACAAGATTTGAACCTTTAGAAGAGACAAAAAATAGAGGTAAAAGAATCTCAATCGTAAGTGGAATTCATGGAGATGAACTTGAAGGACAATTAGTAATATATCTTTTAGCTGATTGGTTGAATAAAAATAGTGAAAAATTAACAGGTATAGTTGATATATATCCTGCTGTTAACTCTTTGGGTGTTGACACAATTACAAGAGGATTTCCTTTATATGATGTTGATTTAAATAGAACTTTTCCTGGCGGTGCAAATGAGTTTTTACCAGGTCAAGTTGTACATGCATTAGCTTGTGACGTAAAGGGAAGTGATATTGCTATTGATATTCACTCAAGTAATATTTTTTTACGAGAAATACCACAAATTAGAATTAATAAAGAGTATTCAAAATCTACTTTACCACTTGCAAAAGAGTTAAATTGTGATTTTATTTGGATTCATGATGCTGTAACTGTACTTGAATCAACTTTTTCACATACTATGAACTCAATGGGTACAAAAACACTTGTTGTTGAAATGGGTGTGGGAATGAGACTTACAAAAGAGTATGGACATCAACTTTTAATAGGTATTTTAAATCTTATGAAAAAAGAAGGCATTATTGAGTGCAAAGAAGATTTCATAACAAGAGAAGCTTTTAATTCTGAAGTTGGTGATGTTTACTATCTAAATGCTCCTAAAAGTGGTCTATTTGTACCAGCACTTGATCACTGTGCAATAATCAAAAAAGATGAAAAGATTGGAGATATTGTAGATCCATTAACTGGAATTATTCATGCCACATTGGTTGCACCAAATAATGGAATATTATTTACATTAAGAGAGTATCCAGTTGTTTATGAAGGTTCATTAATAGCTAGAATTTTTGGAGATAACAATGGAAAAAATTGAAATTTTAAGAATAGAATCTTTAAGTAGAGCTCCATTGGTTGTTGAAGGATATTTATTTAAGGGTACAAGTAAAAAAGCTCCAAAAGTAGCAATTATTGGTGCAATGGAAGGGGAGTCTATTTTACCTTTATATTGTGCATCTACGATGGTTGATTTTTTCAAAAATAAGATTGATAAGAAAAATATCAAAGGAGATGTTTTAATTATTCCTTCGATAAATCATTATGCTTTAAATATTGGAAAAAGATTTTGGCCTTTAGATAATACAGATATAAATATGATGTTCCCTGGATATGAATTAGGTGAAACAACACAAAGAATTGCTAAAAAAGTTTTTGATGCAATTAGTGGATATGATTATGGAATCATACTCGAAAGACGTCCTGATCCAGCCACTTGTTTACCATATATAAAATTATATAAAAGTGGTTATGAAGATTTGGAAAGTGCAAAGAAATTTGGTTTTAAAATGATTCATCACAGAACTATGAAATCTATTGATACAGTTACTTTACAGTATAACTGGCAACTTTGGGGAACAAAAGCATTTTCTATTATGTGTCCTGGAAGTACGCAAGTTAATAAAAAAACAGCTAGTCAAATAAATCAAGCAATGATTAGATTCATGGATAAAAAGAAAATCGTAAATTATCATATTTTTAATGGTTACGAATCAACTGTAATTGATAGAAGTTCTATTGAAGTTGTAAAATCTCCAAGAAGTGGTATCTTTATTTCAAAAGAGTTACCAGGAAACTATGTATTAAAAGATCAAGTTATTGGTGAAATTGTTCACTCTTTAGAGGGTGAAGTAATACATCAATTTTTAGCTCCTTGTAATGGAATGATTACTTGCTTTTATAGTAATTCATTAATCTACGAACACGCTGTCGCTTTTAGAATTGCAAAGATTGGTTAAAATTAATCAATCTTTGTAAATAATTAAAAAAATAATAAATTACCCATATAAATAATTTTATCTTTTATTATATTTTATATCGCTGTAATGGTTACTACTGTATAATCATTATATAATATAAATATTTAGTAAATATACAAAAATAATATTTATTAAAAAGGAAATAAAATGAAAGTAAAAGAAAAATTAATATATGGAATAGGAAGTATATTAGGTGTTTTTGTAATAACTTCATCTTTGATTATTGTTAATATCGATGAAATAAAATCAGTTAGTAAACAAACATCAACAGAATCAGTTCCTATGGCAATGGTTGCTGCTGATACAAAATTCCAAAGTTGTCAAATCCAACAATTTTTAACTGATAGTTCTTTAACACAAGATGCAGAAGTAATGAATGACGTACAAGCTTCATATGATAAATTTTTACAGAATTTGAGTATATTTGAGAAAATATATAAATCTGAAAATGATCTAAAAGGTTTAGAGAAGCTAAATAAAATGAAGGAAAAAGCAAAATCACTTCTTGAAACAGGTAAAAAAATGGTTTCAAGCTATGCAGTTAGTAAAGAAAAAGGTGATGTTGTAATGGAGGAGTTAGACAAAAGTACAGAAGAATTAGCAGCATTAGTTGATGAATTAAAAAACTCTCAAATAAATGAAGCTATAGAAAATTCAAAATTAACTTATGAAAAATCTAATTCAACTTTATATATAGTTATAGTTATGTCAATTCTTGGTATTTTTATTGGTATTTTGATTGGTATAACTATTGCTAGACAAATTGGAAATTCATTAACAAATTTTGAAAATGGATTGTTAGCATTTTTCAAATTTTTAAATAAAGAGAGTTCAAAAGCTACACTTTTAGATGATTCTTCAAAAGATGAGTTTGGTGAGATGGCAAGTGTTGTAAATCAGAATATTGAAAAAACAGAAAGATTAATTATTGAAGATCATGATTTAATTGAAGATGTGAAAAAAATAGTAAGCGAAGTAAAAGCTGGATATCTTAATAAAAGAATTGAAAAAAGTACTCAAAATGAAAGTCTTGAGGAGCTTAAAAAATCATTTAATGATATGTTGTTGGAATTACAATTAAAAGTTTGTACAAATATTAATGATATATCTCTTGCTTTAGAAAAATATGCAAAGCTTGATTTCACTCATAGAATTATTGGATGTAATAGTCAAGTAACAGTAGGATTAAATAAATTAGCAGATATTATTAATGAGATGCTAGTAGAGAATAAATCAAATGGATTAACACTAGATGAGAGCTCAAATATACTGCTTACAAATGTAGATAAATTAAATATAAGCTCAAATGAAG
>CAZDFZ010000034.1:6703-12189 GCA_964504855.1 uncultured Aliarcobacter sp. | reverse complement strand
GGAGAGTGTGAATTAAAAAATTACTCTTTATATATGAAAGTTGATTGTCAAGAATATAGTATAAGGGATATTCACAGACCAGTTCAACATTGGGGAGTTATGAATTACGACCCAGCTTTATGTATAGTTTGTGAAAGATGTGTAACTGTATGTGAAGATATGGTTGGATCAAATGCATTAAGTACTGTAAAAAGAGATTCTGATAATATTGATAAAGTATTTAAAGATGAGATGCCAAAAGATGCTTATGCTATGTGGAATAAACGAAAGAAATCACTGATTGGTTATGATGCAGATGCTTGTACAAGTTGTGGTGAGTGTATTTCAGCTTGTCCAGTTGGTGCATTAGTATCTTCAGATTTCCAATACAAATCAAATGCTTGGGAACTTAAAAAAATACCAGCTGCTAATCCACACTCAAGTGATTGTGCATTTATGTATTATGAAATTAAACATGAATCAATTGATAAACATGCAACTAAAAAAATCTACAGAGTTACAAATGAGCCACACTATTCAACATTGAATGGTGCAGGAAGATTTGCATATGATTTTGAAAATAAAGTTCAATCAAAAAATATTGAAGCTTTCAAAAAAGCTGTTAATGCTTTTAAAGAAGCAAAAAATATTAAATTTAATTCATATATTACAAATGAAGAAGCTCTAATTTTACAAAAAATTGCAAATTCTACAGGTGCTAAACTTGTAAATGAAGACGCAAGAAGATATCAAGAGTTTTTAAATAATTATTCTAAAACTTCTGGAAAGTCACTTTACTCTTCAAAACTTGCAGATGTGCATAATTCAAACTTTGTAATTTCTGTTGGAAGTTATTTAAAATCTGATTTACCAAATGCAAGATATGCATTTAATAACTCAGTTGTAATGAATAAAGGTGCAGGATTATACTTCCACCCAATTGGTGACCCAGTTATGGAAAAAATTGGTAAAAAAGGTAAAACTACAGATTTTATTTATCATGCTCCTATGGCTGAAGAAGCAGTTTTATATTTTATTTTATATAAATTTGGGAAAGATTTACCAGTAGATATTCAAGCTTATATTGATTCATTAAAAGAGACAAGAGTTAAAACATTAACTGAAGTTGTGAAAGAAAATGTTGTTGAAATTGTAGTAGATGAAGCAACAGGTGAAGAAAAAGAGGTTAAAAAAGTTGTTTCTACAAATGTTACAAAAGAGATCTCTTATGAATATATCTCATTACTAGCTGAATTTGGAAAAGATGAAAGCTTTATTGATTTAATAGATGAGATGTTAGCTAAAAAAGATAGTTTCTCTTTAATGGTTGGAGAAGATTTAGTAACTCATCCAAATGCACAAAATCTTGCAAAACTTTGTGGATTAATTGATAGATGTACAGAGTTTAATGTTGTAATTATTCCATCTCAAACAAATACTTTAGGTGTAGCTCAGATTTGTACACTTTCAAATGAAGTTTCTGGATATAGTGTTGGTTATAACACAAAAGCTGATTTTGAATTATCTGCTTTAGGTGATGGAAATCTAGATATTCCAGCACTAAATCAACAAGAGGGAACTTTTACAAATATTGATAAAAAAGTAATTCCTACAAATGCAGCATTAGCATTTAATGGTTATACATTAAATGAAATTGCAAATGAAATTTTAAATGATGATGTTGAATATACTATTGAATACACTTCAAAATTACCATTAGAAAAAGGTTTCAAAGCAATAGAATTTGATGATTTACCAAATAGATTTGGAAATGATCAAGTTGAGTATAGAGGTTATGAATTAAGTTCAAATGACGTAGAAATTGATGATAGTTTAACTCAAACTACTACAGAAAAAATTGCGTTGAATGATGATGAAATTGTAATTTATAAAGCAAATCCAATTAATCAATTCAACGAATTCACAGCAATCTCACATGAATTTAAAGATGGCTTAGAAGATGGAATTTTCTTTTCAAAATCAGCTTTTGAAAAACTTGAATTAAATGAAGGTGATAAAGTAAAAGTTATTGCAAATAATCAAGAGTTAATATTAAATGCTTATGTGGATATTCAAATAGATGGAGATATCTCTTATGTATCAACATTTATGAAAAATAGCCCATCAAATCTTTTATTTAAAACTTATAGATTTAATAAAGCAAAAGTAGTAAAGGCATAGTATGGAAACAAGTATCATATTAGAAACAATAATAAAAGTTGTAGTTGTATTGTCAGTTTTTTCTGCATTAGCTGGATTTACAACTTATATTGAAAGAAAAGTTCTAGCATTTATGCAAAGAAGATTAGGACCTACAAATGTAGGACCTTACGGATTATTACAAATTGCAGCTGATGGTATAAAGCTTTTTACAAAAGAGGATTTTATTCCAGCAAATGCATGTAAGCCAATCTTTAAAATCGCTCCACTTATAACTGCAGCAACTGCATTTATTGCAATGTCAGCAGTTCCATTTTTACCAGAATTTGAAATGTTTGGATATACGGTTAGACCAATTATCAGTGATATTAATGTTGGTATTTTATTTGTAATGTCAGTTAGTGCAGTTGGTCTTTATGGACCACTTCTTGGCGGTATGAGTAGTGCTAATAAATGGGCATTACTTGGAGGTGCAAGAACTGCAATACAACTTTTATCTTATGAAGTTGTATCAGGGCTTTCTTTATTAGCACCTCTTATGATTGTTGGAAGTCTATCTTTAATTGATATAAATAATTATCAAGCAGGTGGAGTTTCAAATTGGATAATATGGTCTCAACCACTTGCATTTATATTATTTACAATTGCAGGATTTGCTGAGACAAATAGAACTCCATTTGACTTACTTGAGCATGAAGCTGAGTTAGTTGCAGGATATGCGACAGAATATTCAGGTATGAGATGGGGTATGTTTTTTATTGGAGAATATGCAAACCTTTTTACAATTTCTTTTTTAATCACTCTTGTTTTTTTAGGTGGATTTAATGATTTATGGTTTATTCCAGGTGGTTTAGCAATTGTTTTAAAAGTTATGGGTTTAATATTTATTTTCTTATGGACAAGAGCTTCTTGGCCACATATTAGACCTGATCAATTGATGTGGTTATGTTGGAAAATTTTAATGCCACTTGCAGTACTAAATATTTTAGTTACTGGTTTTGTGATGATGTTTTAGGGAGTTATAATGGAACTAAAAGAGTTAAAAAATAGAAATGTATCTGATGGGTATGTAACAGTTCAAGAAGATAATTATCCAAAAACTTCATGGGATATGTTCAAACAAATATTATCAAGATCGGTAAAAGGTGAGCTTTTTGTTGGTATGAAAATTACTTTTGGAATAATGTATAGAGCTTTATTTAAAGGTGAAATGGCAACAGTACAATATCCAAAAGAAAAGTTACCAATAGGTCCAAGATATAGAGCAGTACATAAGTTACTTAGACTTTTAGAGTCAGGTGAAGAGAGATGTATTGGATGTGGGCTTTGTGAAAAGATTTGTATCGCAAATTGCATTAGAATGGAAACAAAAATTGATGAAAATTCAAGAAAAGCTGTAACTCAATATACAATAAACATGGGAAGATGTATTTTCTGTGGATATTGTGCAGAAGTTTGTCCTGAACTTGCAATTGTTCATGGTGGAAGATATGAAAACGTAAGTGAGCAAAGAGCCCATTTCTCACTTAAAGAAGATATTTTAACATCATCTAATGGTTTAGGTGCACAACTTGAATTTGAAGGTTATGGTTCAGTTTCATTTGATGCAGACAAAAAAATTAAAAAAACACCATTATCATACTAAGGAGTTTGAATGTTTGAAGAAGTAGCTTTTATAATATTTTCAATATTAACTATTAGTATGTTTAGTATTACTGTTTTAACAAATAATGCTTTATATGCTTTAAGTTCATTAGCAGCTGGAATGATTTTCATCTCTGCATTTTTCTTTTTATTAAATGCAGATTTTTTAGGAGCAGTTCAAGTTGTGGTTTATACAGGTGCAATTATGGCTTTATATGCATTTGGAATGATGTTCTTTGATTCATTGTCTGAAGTAAAAGAAAAAATAAAAAACCCAAGATTAGTATTTTTACTTTCAGGAATGGTAGCAGTTCTTGTCGTTGTAGTTTTAATTGCTCCAGTAATTGGACAAAATATTGAAGCAAATTATCCAATTCATCCAGAAGTAGGAAATTCAGTTGATGTTGGTGTTGTTTTATTTACAAAATACTTAATTGCCTTTGAACTTGCAGCTATTATGTTACTTGTTGCGATGATTGGTGGAATTGTTTTAGCAGGTAAAAAAATGAATGAATCATATTCTGAAATGAAAGAAGAAGAAATAGATGAAAAAATCAAACTTGAAGAAGCAGCACAAAAGGAGAACAAATGACTCTTAATGCTTATTTAATACTTTCAACAATTTTATTTTCAATAGGTTTAATAGGTGTAATTAGAAGAAAAAATGTATTAATGTTATTTTTCTCTACAGAAATCATGCTAAATGCAGTAAATATAGGATTTGCAGCTGTTTCAAAATTTCATGGAGACTTAACAGGTCAAATGTTTGCATTTTTTATAATTGCAGTTGCAGCAAGTGAAGTTGCAATTGGTCTTGGACTTTTAATTTTATGGTATAAAAGAACAGGGTCTATTAATCTTGATGACATTGCTGGAATGAGGGGGTAATCATGGAAAAATATATATACATTGCACTTTTTGCTCCACTTGTAGGTTCTTTAGTTGCAGCATTATTTTCAATGCAACCAAAAACTTTATTTACTGGATGGTTTACATCTTTTATGTTAGCTGTTTCTATGTATGCTTCATTGTATTTATTACATTATGTTTATACAACAGATACGATTATTCCAGTTATTTTATTTGATTGGATTGTAATTGGAAATTTAGATATTCCTTTTGGCTTTGTTGTTGATCATGTAAGTGTTGTAATGATGACAGTTGTTACAGTTGTTTCAACAATGGTACATATCCATTCTATTGGATATATGGATCATGATAAAGGATTTAATAGATATTTCTCTTACTTATCAGCTTTCGTATTTTCAATGTTAGTTTTAGTTATGTCTGACAATTTTGCTGTTTTATTTATAGGATGGGAAGGTGTTGGAGTTTGTTCATGGTTATTGATTGGTTTTTGGTATCACAAAGAATCAGCATCATGGGCAGCTAATGAAGCATTTATAATGAATAGAGTTGGAGATTTAGGTCTTTTACTTGGGATGTTCTTAATTTATTGGAATATTGGAAGTTTACAATATGATTTAGTATTTTCACAAATTTCTAAATTAGATAATGGACTTTTAGTTTGGATTGGAGCTTTATTATTTTTAGGAGCGATGGGTAAATCTGCACAATTTCCACTACATACGTGGCTTGCAGATGCGATGGAGGGACCAACTCCAGTTTCAGCGTTAATTCATGCTGCTACAATGGTAACAGCTGGGGTTTATTTAGTAATTAGATCAAATGAATTATATTCA
>CAZDFZ010000034.1:0-6614 GCA_964504855.1 uncultured Aliarcobacter sp. | reverse complement strand
TAGGTTATGCAATAGCAGGACTTGGAGCATTTGTAGCGATATTTGCTGCTACTATGGCATTAGTAAATAATGATATGAAAAGAGTTATTGCATACTCTACATTATCACAGTTGGGATATATGTTTGTTGCTGCTGGTCTTGGAGCATATTGGGTTGCACTTTTCCATTTAGCGGCGCATGCTTTCTTTAAATCAGTATTATTCTTAGTTGCAGGAAATGTTATGCATGCTATGGATGATGAGCTTGATATTAGAAAAATGGGTGCTTTACACAATAAAATGAAGGCTACTTCAATTATTATGACTATAGCCTCTTTAGCACTTGCTGGTATTTTCCCACTTGCTGGTTTTTTCTCAAAAGATAAGATTTTAGAGGTTGCATTTAGTAATCATGCAATAATTTTATGGGCAGTTTTATGGATAACAGCTGGATTAACAGCATTTTATTCATTTAGACTTGTTATGAAAATATTCTTTGGAACACAAAACTATTCAGATGAAGAGTTCCATCCACATGAAGCTAAAAACTTTGTAATTGCTGCGATGATTCCACTTGCTATTTTAGCAGTAATTGCAGGTTGGTTTGAACACTCTTTTGTTGAATTTGTTACTAAAACACTTCCAACTTGGGAAGCACACAATTTAAGTCATTCAACTGAATGGATGCTAATTTTAGTTACAAGTGCTATTGCAATAGGCGGAGTTTTATTTGCAGTATTTAAGTATAAAAATGGAGGATTTAGTAAATCTTGGGAAGAGACAGCTATTTATAAGTTGTTGATTAATCAATATTATGTTCCAAAATTTTATGAAGTTTTTGTATCTAAACCATATTATGCAATTTGCGTTTGGACATGGAAAGTAATTGAAATTAAGTTAATAGATGCTTCTGTTGATGGAATTGCACACTTTATAAATAAACTTGGTGTAAAAGCTAGAACAATTCAATCTGGAAATTTATCATCATCATTAAAACTAATGGTATTAGGGTTAATCCTAGGATTAACTTTTGCATTAGTGTTATCAGTAATTTAAGGGGTTTAGATGGAAAATATTTTATCAATGCTGATATTTTTCCCAGCAGCAGCAGCAATAGTTGGATTTTTAATACATAAAGATTCAATGAGACAATTTGGAGTTGTTGTTACAGTTGTTGAATTTGTATTATCACTTTTACTTTGGTACTATTTTGACACTACAATTGCTGGTATGCAATTTGTACAAAGCTTACCATTAATTAGTTCTTATGGGATCAATTATACAGTAGGTGTAGATGGTGTTTCATTATTTTTAATAATAATGATTACGTTTATGACTATGATTGCTTTAATTGGATTAACTGAAAAAAAAGATGATAAAAATCTAATTATTACGATGTTATTCTTAGAAATGACAATGGTTGGAGTTTTTACATCTTTAGATTTAATGCTATTTTATGTTTTTTGGGAACTTACACTTATTCCAATGTTTTATATTATTGGATTTTGGGGAGCAGAAAAAAGATTTTATGCAGCAATTAAATTCTTTTTATATACATTTACAGGTTCATTAATAATGTTAATTGGTATCTTGTATTTTGGATATATTTATCAGCAAACAACGGGTGTTTGGAGTTTTAATGTATTAGATTGGTACAGTGTAATTCTACCTTTTGATGTTCAACTTTGGTTATTTATAGCATTCTTTATGGCATTTGCTGTAAAAGTACCAATGTTCCCATTCCATACTTGGCTACCATTAGCTCATGGTGAAGCACCTACTATAGGTTCTATTATTCTTGCAGCGGTGTTATTAAAGATGGAAACTTACGGTTTTATTAGATTCTCTCTTCCTTTATTCCCAGATGCAACTGTTTATTTTACAGGATTTATGGCTGTGTTAGGACTTATTGCAATTGTTTATACAGCTATGCTAGCTTATGCACAAGAAGATATGAAACAAATGATTGCTTACTCTTCTATTTCACATATGGGTGTTATTACTTTAGGGGTTTTTGCTCTTAATGTGGAGGGAGTAGCTGGAGCTGTTTATTTAATGATTGGGCATGGTGTAGTTTCAGGAGCATTATTTATGAGTGTTGGTGTTTTATATGATAGACGAAAAACTAAAATGATAAAAGAATTTGGTGGATTAGCTCATAATATGCCAATATTTGCATTGGTTTATGCAGTAGTATTAATGGCATCAGTTGGACTTCCATTAACAATAGGATTTATTGGTGAATTTTTATCATTACTAGGATTCTTTAAATATTCTCCTATTTTAACTTTAGTAGCTTCTTTAACAATTGTATTGAGTGTTATTTATATGTTATCTATGTATAAAAGAACATTTTTTGGTAATTTAACAAAACCTGAAAATAAAACAATGAAAGATATTTTTGGTAGAGAACTTGTGGCACTTGGTTCACTAGTTTTATTAATTATAGCATTGGGAATTTATCCAAAGATCATTTTAGATCCATTAAATACTTCTGTAACACAATTAACAAAAATGATGGAAGTAAAATCTGTTAATGAAGACAGCAAAGAAAAACTAAGAGCTTTAAATTCTATTGGGGAGGTTAAATAATGCTTGAGCCAATAAAAATAACTTTAGAAAGTTTAAATTTAGGAACAATTGCTCCTGTATCAATAGCAATTATAGGTGCTTTAGGAATTTTATTAACAGACATTTTTAATAAAAATAAAGATAAATCACTTTATGTAATTCTTGTAGTATTATTTTTAATTTTTGATTTATTCACACTGTTAGCATTTAATGGAGATTCAAGAGGTTTATTTGATTTAATGCTTGTTGATGGAATAGCTATTCTATCTCAATGTGTTATTATTGGCGGTTCAATCCTTTTTATTCTTCTTGGATTAGCAAAGTTAAGATTACAAGAGTTTAGATATGCGGAGTATTTTGCACTATATTTATTTGCAGTTGCAGGATTCCAGTTTATGGTAAGTTCTGACTCTTTAATTCTAATTTTTGTAGGACTTGAAACAGCATCTTTATCGATTTATACTATGATTGCTATGCATAATAGAATGGTTTCTATTGAAGCTGCTGTTAAGTATTTTACAATGGGTGCTTTAGCTGCTGCTTTTTTTGTATTTGGATCAATGTTATTTTATGCAATAACTGGTACAGTAGAATTAGGACAAATGGCTCAAATATTAACTGAAGATGGATTTTTATCTATTGATAACTATTCAAATTACATAATGGTATTAGTTGCATTTGTATTTATGTTTGCTGCAATTGGGTTTAAATTATCACTTTTCCCTTATCATATTTGGGTTCCTGATGTTTATCAAGGTTCAACATCTGCACTTGCTGGTTTTTTATCGGTAATTCCAAAAATGGCTGGATTTGTGGTAGCAATAAGATTTTTTGAGATATTTGTTCATGCAAATGATATTATTATTCAAACAATGCTTTATGTAACTGTAATTTTAACTATGACTATACCAAATTTAATTGCTTTACAACAAAGAGATATTAAAAGAATGCTTGCTTATTCTTCAATATCAAATGCAGGTATGGGTATGGCAGCTGTTGCAATTGGAACACAACAATCAATGACAGCATTATTCTTATATTGGACACTATTTACAATTACAAATTTTGGTTCTTTTGGTATGTTATGGCTTAATAGAGGGAAAGAATATCATGATTATGAATCACCATATGCATTTAGAAAATTTTCTGGACTTGCACAAATTTCTCCATTTACAGCTTCAATTATAGGATTGTTCTTATTTTCTTTAACAGGATTACCACCTTTTGCACTATTCTGGGGAAAAATGTATTTAGTTGCATCTGCTGTTAATGCAGATCAAATTGCTTTAGCAGTTATTATTGTTATAAATTCAGCTATTGCAGCATATTATTATTTAAGACCAGTATCTTATATGTTTTTAAGAGATCCAGAAGTTGGAATAAAAAATACAACATTTATGCAAAATGCAACTATACCTGTAAAATCAGTTGTTGGTTTTGCAGTATTTTTAACATTAATTTCAATTTTATTAATTGATCCTCTTTTAAAAATAATAACTACCTATGTTGCTAATTCAGGTTTCTAGTATTTCTAAATTCTAATCATTTTATAATGATTAGAATTTAAAGTAGAATAATTAAATGAAAAAACTTATATTTATTTTACTAACGATTAGTACATTCGCTTTTTCAAATTCATTAGGATTAACTCCACAAGATATTACAACACTAAAAAAAATAAAATCATTAACAAATGAAAAAATGATGAAATATACTTTAATGGCTCTTGCAATTAAAGAATCATCAATTGGTAAAAATCAAATTAATTTAGTAACTAATGACTTTGGTTTTTTTCAAGGAAATATTAAAACTGTAGTAAGAAGACAAAATATTCAAGATAATGAAATTGTAAGAAAATATTTAGCTGATAAATTATTAAATGATGCAGGATTTGCAATGGCTAATGCAATTTCAGAATTGAATTATTGGCGAAAAGTACATAATGAAAATTGGCCAAGAATTTGGGCAAGTTATAATACAGGTTGGAGCTATAATAGCAAAACAGGATTAGATTATTCAGCCGATGTATTTAATATAATAAAAAAACTCAAATACGAATATAAACTTTAAAATAAACCTTCATAATCAAATAATAAACCATATCTTGTTACAATCTCCCTAGAAAAAATCAAGGAATAAAATTGAAAACAATTAGTGTTGCACACTCTCCAGATGCTGATGATATTTTTATGTATTATGCAATTAAATTTGGCTGGGTTACTTCAAAAGATGCCAAATTTGTAAATATAGCAGACGATATAGAGACTTTAAATCAAGCCACACTAAAAGGTCAATATGATATTTGTGCGATTTCATTTGCTTTATATCCACTAATTAAAGATGACTATGCACTATTGAAAACAGCTGTTTCTTTCGGTGAAGGATACGGACCAAAATTGATTAAGAAAAAAGGAACGGCATTAAAGAAAAATTTTAAAGTTGCTCTTAGTGGTGAATTTACAACAAATGCACTTTTATTTAAAATAGCATATCCAAATGCCAGAATTACATATATGAATTTTTTAGATATAGAAGAAGCTGTTTTAAATGGTAGTGTTGATGCTGGAGTTTTAATCCACGAATCAATTCTGACATATAACCAAGAACTAGAAGTAGAGCGTGAAATATGGGATATATGGGTTGAATTAAGTGGTGGTGATTTACCACTTCCTCTTGGAGGGATGTGTTTACGTAGATCAATTCCTCTTCATAGTGCAATTGATTATGAAAATACATTAATAAAAGCTGTAGAAGTTGCAAATAAAAATAGACGAGTATTGGCTCCTATGTTACTTGAAAAAGGTTTAATTAGAGTAGATGCTCCAACACTTGATAAATATTTAGATTTATATGCAAATGACAACTCAGTAAAAATGAGTGATATTCAATATAAAGCTTTAGATAAGTTATATGAGTTAGGATATAAAAATGGATTTTATGAGAATTTAATAAAATCAGAAGATTTTTTAATTCCATCAAAGTATGAAGAGTTAAGAGCAAAATAGTAAATGCAGAATAATATAAGAACAATAGATTTTAAAAAATATTCTTCTATTAAAATAGGTCCTATAAAAGAAGTTTTAGAAATAAATGAAATAGGTGATTATAGTGATTATCAAATAATTGGTAGAGCAAATAATCTTTTAGTATCACCAAATGTAAATAAGAAATTTGCAGTTTTAGGGGAAAACTTTGATTATATAAAGCAAGAAGATAATTTGCTTTATGTGGGATGTGCTACAACATCTGGGAAACTTCTAACTTATACTAGAAAAAACGATATTGCAAATTTAGAATTTTTAGCAAAATTACCTGGTAATTTAGGTGGTTTAGTAAAAATGAATGCAGGACTTAAATCTTGGGAAATGTTCAATTATATTCACAGTATAAAAACAAAAGATGGATATATTAAAAAAGAAGATATAGATTTTTCTTATAGAGAGACTAAAATAAATACTATTGTTTATGAAGTTGTTTTTAATATTGAATATGGATTTAGTAAAGAGATGCTAAAAGAGTTTAATAAAATGAGGGATAATCAACCTCATGTTCCAAGTGCTGGGTCTTGTTTTAAAAATCCAAAGGGTGATTTTGCTGGAAGATTAATTGAAGCAGTTGGATTAAAAGGTTTAAAAAAAGGTGATATGAGTTTTTCTGAAGAGCATGCAAATTTTTTAGTAAATTATGGTGATGGAACTTTTGAAGATGCAATATATTTGATAAATTTAGCAAAAGAAAAAATAAAAGAGCAGTTTAATATAGATATAGAAGAAGAAATTATAATTTACAAGTAAATTAATTTAATTATGTTAGAATGCAAACTTTAAAATAATGTAAGGTTTTTTAGTGAAGAATTTAGGCAATGACTATGTAGTTATGGCATCTATGGGACATGTAAGAGACTTACCAAAATCTCAATTAGGATTTGATCCAAATGATAATTTTAAACCAAAATATTTAGTATCTACTGATAAGAAAAAAGTAATAAGCGATTTAAAAAAACATATAAACAAAGATACAACAATCTACCTAGCAGCCGATGAGGATAGGGAAGGAGAAGCTATC
>CAZDFZ010000033.1:2426-12672 GCA_964504855.1 uncultured Aliarcobacter sp. | reverse complement strand
AAAAAAATCTATACAAAATTAGGATTAGGTTTTAGAGTTGTTGAAGCTGATAGTGGTGCTATTGGTGGAAGTGGTTCAAAAGAATTTCACGTTCTTGCAGATTCAGGTGAAGATACAATTGTTGTTTGTCCTGATTGTGAATATGGTGCAAATATAGAAGCTGCTACGAGAAAACCAAGAAGTTTTGATTACTCTTCAAATAATGGATTAGAAAAAGTTGAAACAATTGATACAAAAACTATTGAAGATGTTGCAAGTTTTTTAAATATTCCAAAATCACAAACTATAAAAGCTGTTATAAAAAAAGCTATTTATGAAGATAAAACTCAAATTGTTGTTTTCTTTTTAAGAGGAGATGATGAACTTGAAGAGACAAAAGCTAGTAATTCTGTAAATGCATTAGAATTAGACGATGCAAGTGAAGATGAAATAGCTCAAGCTGGAGTAGTTGCTGGTTATTGTGGACCATTTGGATTACCTTCAAATATTACTTTTGTAATTGATAATGAAATTAAAGATGCAAAAGGCTTAGCTTGTGGTGCAAATGAAATAAATTATCATTTAATAAATACAGATTTATCTACTTTAAGTGATGTTAAATATTTTGATTTAGTAGCTGTTCAAGAAGGTGATAGTTGTTCTTGTTGTTGTGGAGCTTTAACATATACAAAAGGAATTGAAGCTGGTCATATTTTCCAACTTGGAACAAAATATTCTGCTGCTATGAATGCAAACTTTTTAGATGAAAATGGAAAAGCTAAACCATTTGTAATGGGATGTTATGGTGTTGGAGTTTCAAGACTTGTAGCTGCTGTGATTGAACAAAATCATGATGATAAAGGGTGTATCTGGACAAAAGAGACTGCTCCATATATGGTTGATGTTATTGTTTCTAACTCTAAAAAAGAAGAAGAATCAACAACAGGTGAAAAAATTTACAATGAATTAAAATCTGCTGGAATAGAGACAATTTTAGATGACAGAATCAACGCTAGATTTGGTTTTAAAATGGGTGATTTTGAACTTATTGGTTTCCCATTTGCTGTTGTAATTGGAAAAAGATTAGAAGATGGAATCGTTGAAATTGTTGATAGAAAAACTTTAGAGAAAACAGAAATAAAAGTGGATGCTGTAGTAAATAAAATCCAAGAGATGATAAAAACTCTAAAATAAATTATGCTTTTTTTACCCAAAATACTTGAGGAAATATTAAGTCATTTGCAAACAATTGGAGGAACTCCAATTCTTGTAGGTGGCTGTGTTCGAGATGGTTTTTTGGGTATTCCTTCCAAAGATTTCGATATAGAAATATTTGGAATAGACTCTTTTGAAATCATAGAACAATCATTGCGAAAATTTGGTAGTGTCAAATTAGTTGGAAAGTCTTTTGGAGTATTGACTTTAAAAGTTGATGGATATGATTTTGATTTTGCAATGCCAAGAATTGAAAAAAAAATTGGAAATACTCATCAGGATTTTGAAATTATAACAAATGCAAATCTTAGCTTCAAAGAAGCAGCTATAAGAAGAGATTTTACAATTAATGCTATTGGTTATAATCCCTTTACAAAAGAGTATTTAGACCCATTTAATGGAATAAATGATTTAAAAAATAAGATTTTAAGACATATTGATGAAAAAACATTTATTGAAGATAGTTTAAGGGTTTATAGAGCTGTTCAATTTTGTGCTAGATTTGATTTTTCACTTGATGAGCAAACTTTTATATTATGTAAAAAAATTGTTCAAAATAATGAATTATATTTTCTTCCAAAAGAGCGAATTTATGAGGAGTTTAAAAAACTATTTTTAAAATCACAAAAACCATCAATCGGATTTGAGTTTTTAAGAAAATTAGGAGTTTTAAAATATTTTTACGAATTAGAAGCTTTAATTGGTTGTGTTCAAGATGAAGAGTATCATCCAGAAGGTGATGTTTGGATACATACTATGATGACAATTGATGAGTTATCAAAAATATTAAAAGAACAAAATATAGAAGATGAATATAGAAAGTTATATCTGTTTTATGGGATTTTATGCCATGATTTAGGGAAACCTTTTTGTACAAAAGAGATAAATGGGAAAATCACATCACATAAACATGAATCTTTAGGAGTTGAACCAACAATCTCTTTTTTAGAAAAACTTACAAATGAGAAAAAGTTTATAGAGATTGTTTGTTCTTTGGTTAAAAATCATTTAACACCTTTTCAACTTTACCTTGCAGATTCTTCACAAAAAGCCATAAAAAGGCTTTCATTAAAAGTAAATATAGAAGATTTATGTTTGATTTGTTTGGCTGATTGCTTAGGTCGAGATATAAAAGATAAAGAAAAGTGTCCAAAAGCTATTAATTGGGTTTTAGAAAAAGCAAAAGAGTTAGATATTCATAATGAGCCTATAAAACCCATAGTACTAGGAAGAGATTTAATTGAATTAGGATTTAAACCAAGTTCTCTTTTTAAAGAAATATTAGATTTCGCATTTGAATTACAAATTGAGAAAGAGATGACGAAAGAAGAAATAATGGATGAAATTATAATAGCTTATCCAAAAGATTTAAATTAAGGTTTGTTTAAAAAGAAAATAATAAAATATTTGAAATATTAAAGGAGAAAATATGAAAAAAATTATTGGTTTAATTGCAGCTGTTGGTTTAACAGCATCAGTATATGCGAATGATAATACAGGATGTGGATTAGGTTCATTGTTGATTAAAAATCAAAATACTACTATGTTACAAGCATTTGCTGCAACTTCTAATGCAACATCAGGAAATCAAACTTTTGGTATAACAAGTGGTACATCTAATTGTAGTAAACCTAATAATTTCGTATCTAATGATAAATTAAATAAATTTGTTACAGAAAATATGGATGAATTAGCATTAGATATTTCAGCTGGTAAAGGTGAAACATTATCAACAGTTGCAAAACTTATGAATGTGGAAGATACATCAGCTTTTTCAGCAAAATTACAAGCTAATTTCTCAAATATATATACAAATGAAAATGTAACTTCAGCTACTGTTATTGATTCAATTGCTAAATATATGTAATTCTTTAAATAAAATAGGTAAGTATTTATTACTTACCTTTTTATTTTTCACTCACTCTTATTCTTCAGATACAATTTATTCTTTAATTGAACAAAAAAAGCTTTATGATGATCCTTATTGGAGTAAATTATTACATTATAAAAATGGAGAAAGTGAGATAGATTCTAATAACTTTTTTGTATCACAAAATGGTAAATATAATTTAAAAGAAGAGTTATTAGAAACTATTAAATCACTGGAAAGTGGACAAAATGATGTTTTATGTAGATTTCCATTAAGAGTTAATTGGTTAAAACAAAATCTTCCATCTTTTGAACAAAATATAGTCAATTATAAATGTGAAGATTTAGATAAATTTTTATTGTTAACTGATGCAAAAAAAGTAACTTTAGTTTTTCCTACAGCACATATAAATTCTCCAGCGTCTATGTATGGACATACTTTTTTAAATATTTCATCAAATAATGATACACCACTTATTTCAAATGCTGTAAATTATGCTGCTAAAACAGATGAAACAAATGGATTGATTTTTGCTTATAGAGGTTTATTTGGTAAATATGAGGGAAGATATTCTATTTTGCCATATTATGAAAAAATAAAAGAGTATAACAATTTAGAACAAAGGGATATTTGGGAATATGATCTTGATTTAACGCAAGAAGAGATAAATAGGTTGGTTTTACATACTTATGAATTAAAAGATTCTTACTCGGACTATTATTTTTTTAGTGAAAATTGTTCTTATAATGTTTTATGGTTACTTGAAATTGCAAGAAAAGATTTAGATTTGGTAAGTAAATTTAATTTTAAAACAATACCTCTTGATACTATCAAAATTTTAGAACCATATAATTTGATAAAAGATACAAAATTCAGATATTCAAATATGCGAAAAATGAAGAATATTCTTGAAGAAAAAATTTACAATAAAGATAGTTTAACAGCTTATGTAAAAAAAGATGAGCTTTTAAATGAAGAGTTGAGTAGTGATGATAAAATTGCTTATTTGGATTTGAAAATTGCTTATTTACAATATCAAAGAGCAAATAATGAAGTTGATAAAAAAGAATATCTATCTAAATATTTAAAATTATTAAAGCAAAGAAGTTCTTATGAAAAAATTTCAACATATAATATAAAAAATCCAATTAATCCAATTTCATCACATGATTCTGGAAGATTATCTTTATTTTATGATACTGCTGATTCTATAGAATTAGGATTAAAACCTGCATACAATGATAGGTATGATATTAGTGATGGATATTTAGAGGGAGCTTATATTGATTTTTTTGATTTGAATATAAAAAAAGACAAGGATGATAATACAAAATTAGATAGATTTACTTTAATAAAAATAAAATCATTATCTCCCCAAGATATTATATTTAAGCCTATATCATGGGGTGTTGATTTTGGTTATGAGCATTTTAAAGATCAAAGTGATTATTTAAAATTAAAGCCAGAAGCTGGGATTACTTTAGGTAATGAAAAAGAGTTGATTTATACGATGTTTAATTCTAATATTTATTATAAAGAAAGTGATCAATTGTACTCAATTGGCTCATCAATAGGATTAGTTTCAAGTAGATTTGAGAATATTAAACTTGGATTACAATATGGATATGACAAATACAATAAAAATTTAGAAGGCAATCAATTAGAAATATTCTCAACATATAAATTAGATAGAAATAAAGCTTTAAATGTAAGATATATAAATGATGATTTATATAAAGAAAATAAAGAAAAAGTCAAAATGGGGATATATTATTATTTCTAAGAATTGAAGAAAACTTCAATTTTTAGAATTATGGTAAATAAACTTTATTAGGTGTTCCATTTACCACATGATAGATATTTACTTCATATCTTTTTGAATAATATTTAAGTAATAAATCTTGTAAAATAGGCTCAATAGATGGCGTAAACCAAGCATTATTTGAAATAGCAATCATGTATTTTGTATCACCTAAATTTTCAAATATTTTATCTGTTGTTGCTTCATAACAAATGGCATTTCTAAATTTCTCATTTTTTATTAAAAAATCTGTTGGCTCTGATGCTTTAGAGTAATCTTGTGCACCATTATAAAAAATATCGTTTATTAAATCAACAAAAAATTTAGGAAAAGGTATCTCTTCTCCAAAAGGAACAAGCACAACTTTTTTTGCTATTTGAACTTCGCCTTTACTAAAATGGTATGAAGCATTATAGATTTTTTCATTTTCTATATATAATCCACCTGTAATAATGTCGATATTTTTTGATAAATCTTTTAATTTTTCGAATAATGTTTCATTTCTATTTAAAACAGAAGTAAATGCTGTTTCTGGTAAAACAACTAAATCTTTTTGTTGAGATATTGCATTATTAATTTCATTAAAATTCTCTTGTTCTAATGTTGCTTTATAGTGTTTATCCCATCTTAAATTTTGATTCACATTCATTTGAGGCATATAAATATCTACACTTGGAGCTGGAATATTTATATCTTTTGCTAAATTTATCGTAAATAAAAGAGGAATAACAGATAAAAATTTGTATTTTTTTAATTTAATTAAAAAATAAAAAGAGACTAAAATAAGAAAAAAGCTTAATTTATCAGTTTTTATATATGAATCAATAAATAAAAGTTCAAATTTCATCCAATTAAAGCCAAATGGAGCAAAAAAAGTGAAACCAAAAATTGTTAAAATTCTAAAAGTAAGTCTGTCGTAAAGTGCAAAGCATGAAAACATTATTGCAAAACTAAGACCAAGACAAATTAAAATAACGGGAGTAAGTGCCGATAAATCATAATACTGTAAGCTAACAGCCATCCACCAGCACCATAAAATACCAGTAAAAAAACCACTAACAAATAGACCTTTTCTTGGAATAACAAGTAAAAGATACAGAGCAAAAAGTCCTAAAATTGTATTTAAAATTTTATATTCAATATTAAAATAACTTAAGTAAATGAAAGCACTTAAGAAAATAGAGCTAATGAAGCCTTTTATTATGAAGTTTTTGTTAGAATAATCACGTTTTACTAAAAACATAATAAACTACTTTTTAAAAGGAAATTTGATGGAAGGTTTAAATTCGGATTTAATAAGTTCATTACTACCTCTTGTTGCATTATTTGCAATTTTCTACTTTTTAATTATCAGACCACAACAAAAACAAGCTAATGCTCATAAAGAAATGGTTGCTAATTTAAAAAAGGGTGACAAGATTGTAACAAATGGTGGCTTAATAGTAGAGATTACTAAAATCGAAGATACATTTTTTGTTGTAAAAAATATTGATGGATCTGAAATGAAACTTATTAAAGAGTTTGTAGCAAAACTTTTAGAAGAATAATCACTCTTCAGTAATATTTGAGATATGTATTTTTACATATCTTAAAACTTCAAATTGAAAATCCCTAATTTAAGGAAAATGAATTGAAAATCTTTAATTATAGACTTGTAATATTTATATTATGTGTTATTTTTGGTGTTGTTTTTTCAATACCTTCATTATTACAAACAGGTTCTGGTAAAAAAATCGCTTTAGGTCTTGACCTTCAGGGTGGATTACATATGCTTTTAGGAGTTAATACTAATGAAGCAGTTACTTCAAAAATTAAAACAATAGCTACTACTATTAAATATTTTTCAGATGATGAGTCATTGTTGATAGATGGATTGTCAATAAATGATGATTCTGTAATATTTAATGTTTTAGATTCTGATGAAATGCCAAAAATGGACAAAATGTTAGGCGAAATTAAAGGTCTTTCTATTTCAAAAAATGCTCTTGAATACACTGTTAAATTAACTCCAGAAGATATTATAGCAACAAAACAATTAGCTGTTGTTCAAGCAGTTGAGACTATTAGAAATAGACTTGATCAGTTTGGTTTAGCTGAACCAAATGTTGTAAGACAAGGTGAAACAGATATTGTTGTTGAGTTACCAGGTATTAAAACAGCTGAAGATGAAAAAGCAGCTAAAGAGCTTATTTCAAAACCTGCAAATTTGGAATTAATGGCTATTGATGAAGATAGAAATGATAGAGTTAATAGTTTAACTGCTTCTCAAGCTGCACAATATGGTGATGTAATTCTTGAAGATACAAACAATGCAAATAAAAAATATCTTGTAAAAGAGATTCCTATTTTAAATGGAAGTCAAGTAATTGATGCAAAAGTTGCTTTTGATCAATCAAATCAACCAATTATTAATTTTACTTTAAATTCAACAGGTGCTAGAATTTTTGGAGAATTTACTTCAAAAAATATAGGGAAAAGATTAGCTGTAGTTTTAGATGGAAAAGTATATTCTGCTCCAAATATTAGAGAGAGAATTGGTGGTGGAAGTGGTCAAATTTCTGGTGGATTTACTGTTGTTGAAGCTGGAAATGTAGCAATTGCTTTAAGAAGTGGAGCATTGCCTGCAACTGTTACTTTACTTGAAAAAAGAAGTGTTGGTCCATCTTTAGGAGCTGATTCTATTAGAGATGCTTCAATCGCATTAACTTCAGGGTTTGGTTTAGTTTTTATATTTATGCTTATTTATTATAGAAATGCAGGAATTATTGCAAATGTTGCACTTATTTCAAATATTTTTATGATTATTGCAATTATGGCTATGTTTGGTGCAACTTTAACACTTCCTGGTATGGCAGGTATTCTTTTAACTATTGGTATGGCTGTTGATGCTAATATCATTATTACTGAAAGAATCAGAGAAGCAGTTCGAGAAGGTATGACTATACCAAAAGCAATAGAGAGTGGTTATGAAAATGCTATTAGAGCTATTGTGGATTCGAATGTAACTACACTACTTGTAACAACAATTTTATATATTTATGGAACAGGACCAATAAAAGGTTTTGCTGTTACTTTATCTGTTGGAATTATTACTTCAATGATAACAGGTGTTATTGGAACTCATGGTATATATAAAGCAATGATTGCAAGAGGTATCAAAACAAAAGATACAAATAAATTATTTGGAGCTAAATAATGGAAATTTTTAAAACAGCCAAAATATATAATTTTATGGGGAAAAAAGTTCCCTTACTTGCAGTTTCTACTATTTTAGTAATTTTATCTATTGTATCACTTTTTACAAAGGAATTAAATTTTGGTATTGATTTTGCTGGTGGAACTGTTATTCAAGTAAAATATGAAAAAGAAGCACCAATTTCTCAAATTAGAGATATATTAAAAGAGACAAAATTTTCAAATGCACTTATTACTAAATTTGGAAGTGATGAAGAAATCGTAATAAGAATTACAGGTACAACTTCTACTTTAGGTATGGATATTGGTGAAGAGATGAAAAATATTCTGGCTCAAACTGGTAAACTTGAAGTTAGAAGAGTTGATATGGTTGGAGCAAAAGTTGGAGATGAACTTACTAAAAAAGGTTTAATGGCACTATTATTATCATTTGTTGGAATTTTAATTTATGTTGCATTTAGATTTGACTGGAAATTTGCTTTTGTTTCTATTTTATCACTTTTACATGATGTTATAATTGCTATTGGAGCAGTATCTTTCGCTCAAATAGAAGTAAATCTTGATGTATTAGCAGCTGTTTTAACACTTTTAGGGTATTCATTAAATGATACAATCATTATCTTTGATAGAATTAGAGAGAGAGTTCAAATATCAAAAGAGAATGATTTAGATGAGTTAATTAATGAATCAGTAAGTAGAACACTTCCTCGAACTACATTAACAGCTTTAACGGTATTCTTTACAGTATTTACTTTATATGCATTTGGTGGAGAGATTATTCATGGATTTGCATTTACAATGTTAGTTGGAGTTATTTTTGGAACATATTCTTCAATTTTCGTAGCATCAGCTTTATTAGTTCCTGTAAGATTTTCTGTTGCAGATTATAGAGCAAAAGAGGCTGAAAAAGTTTTAGTACAAAAAGAGAAAGCTAGAACAAGAGCTATGTATGAACAGGGTAGAGTGTAATAAGAATTTTATTGATAAGTTATTTTTAAAGGAGAGAGTTATTTTAACTCTCTCCTTTTTTATTTTTGTAAATATTAAGACAAATTAAACAAGCAATTTTTTATGATTTTTTAGCTATTATGTATAAATTAACAAAATGTAATAGCACTATATAAGGATGAGTTTTAATGGAATATATTTCAAAAGAGATTGAAAAAAAATGGCAAAATTATTGGAGTGAAAACCAATCTTTTGAACCAAGTGATAATCAAACAAAAGAGAAAAAATATATTTTAAGTATGTTTCCATACCCAAGTGGAAGAATTCACATGGGACATGTTAGAAACTATTGTTTAGGGGATGCTTTCGCTAGACATTTTAGAAAATCTAATTTCAATGTGTTACATCCTATTGGTTGGGATAGTTTTGGTATGCCTGCTGAAAATGCTGCTATTAAAAATAAATTACATCCAAAAAAATGGACTTATGAGAATATAGATTATATGAGAGATGAATTAAAAGCACTAGGTTTATCTTTTTCTGAAACTAGAGAGTTTGCAACAAGTGATGAGCTTTATACAAAATGGGAACAAGAATTCATTATCAAAATGTATGAATCAGGGGTTATTTATAGAAAATCTTCAGTTGTAAACTGGTGTGAAGAGTGTCACACAGTTTTAGCAAATGAGCAAGTTGAAGAGGGATGTTGCTGGAGATGTGACAATGAAGTTAAACAAAAAGAGATGCCAGGATATTATGTAGGAATTACAAAATATGCTCAAGAATTGCTTGATGATTTAGAGCTATTGAAAAATGATTGGCCAAGTCAAGTTTTAACTATGCAAGAGAACTGGATAGGAAGAAGCGAAGGTTTAGAATTTCAATTTGAACTTTCAAAAGAGTCTAAATTAAAATTAGAGAGACAATTTTCAAAATATAGTGTATTTACAACAAGACCAGATACCATTTATGGAGTTTCATATTCTGCACTTGCACCTGAGCATCCAATTGTAAAATATATAGTTGAAAATAATTTATTACCTGAGAAAAAAATCAGAGAAATAAAAGAGATGCAAAAAGTAAGTGAAAGAGATAGAGCAACTCAAGAAAAAGAAGGTTTATCTTTAGAAATTGATGTAATGCATCCTTTAACTGGAGAAAAAATTCCTGTTTGGGTAGCAAACTTTGTTTTAGCATCTTATGGTGGAGGAGCTGTTATGGCAGTTCCTGCACATGAC
>CAZDFZ010000033.1:0-2416 GCA_964504855.1 uncultured Aliarcobacter sp. | reverse complement strand
GAATTTGCAAAAAAATATGATTTACCTATAAAACAAGTAATTGTTGGTATTGATGGAATTATTGAAAAACAAACTGAAGCATATACAGCTGAGGGTACTTTAATAGATAGTGAAAGTTTTACAGGATTACCAAATGTAAAAGCTAAAAAAGCAATTATTTATCATTTTGAACAAAACTCTTTAGGTGTAAAACAAGTTAATTTTAAACTAAGAGATTGGGGAGTTTCAAGACAAAGATATTGGGGAGCGCCAATTCCTTTTGTTCATTGTGATTCTTGTGGATTAGTTCCTGAAAAAACTGAAAATCTACCAATTGCACTTCCAGAAGATGTGGAAATTACAGGGGAAGGAAATCCTCTTGATAAACATCCTACATGGAAAAATTGTAAATGTCCAAAATGTGGAAATGATGCACTTAGAGAGACAGATACTCTTGATACGTTTGTTCAATCTTCTTGGTATTTTTTAAGATATGCAACAAATCCAAAATCTTGGAATGAAGTGGGAATTTCAAAATCTGATAGTGATTATTGGATGGATGTGGATCAGTATATTGGTGGAATTGAACATGCAATTTTACACCTTTTATATGCAAGATTTTTCACAAAAGTATTAAAAGATTTAGGATATACAAATTCAAAAGAGCCATTTAAAAGACTTCTTACTCAAGGTATGGTTTTAAAAGATGGTGCAAAAATGTCTAAATCAAAAGGAAATGTTGTAGATCCAGACTTAATTGTAGAAAAATATGGTGCTGATACTGCAAGATTATTTATGATGTTTGCAGCTCCTCCTACAAAAGAGCTTGAATGGAACGATAGTGCTGTTGATGGGGCATATAGATTTATTAAAAAATTCTATGAAAGAGCATTTAATGTAACTTCTACTGGATTGGCAAATTTTGCAAATATTGATCATTCAGTGTTAAGTAAAGATGAAAAAGAAGCAAGAAAAAAAGTATATGATGCACTTATTAAATCAAATGAAGTATTTAATAAAACTTATACTTTTAATACATTAATTGCATCTTGTATGGAAGCTTTAAATGCTTTACAAACACAAAAAAATGAATCGGTTTGGGCTGAAGGTTATTATGTTTTAACAAATATTTTAGAACCAATTATCCCTCATGCTTGTTGGGAGTTATCAAATCAATTATTTAATCTTGAAAATTTCAATAAAAAACTTGAGATTAAAGATGAAGTTTTTGCAATGGATTCTATTCTTTTAGCAGTTACAGTTAATGGTAAAAAAAGATGTGAAATTGAAGTGTCTCCTGATGCATCAAAAGAAGAGATTTTAGCGTTAGCAAAAACTGCATCTGCAAAATGGTTAGGTGATAGTGAGTTGATTAAAGAGATAGTTGTTCCAAATAAACTTGTAAATTTTGTAATAAAAGGATAAACCTAAAATGAATATTTTAAAAAAAGTACAAAGTGTACTTTTTATTTTTATTTTTTCTTCTTTATTTTTTGGGTGTAGTTATAAGCCTGCTTCTCACTATGCAAAACAAGAGATACAAGGAAATGTATATGTAAAAGTATCTCTTGATTTAGAAGACCCACAAAACTCGGTGATAGTGAAAGATTCTATATATAAAATGCTAGTTCAGAAACTAGATGTTGATATTGTAGAAAAAGAGTCATTAGCTGATATTATTATGAATGTAAATATAAATAGAGTAGGTTTACAAACTCTTCAATATGATGAATTTGGTAATAATAAACTTTATAGAGCTGTTGCAAGTATTAATTTTTCATATTATGAAAAAGGTCAAACTAAAAGAAAATCATTTAGTGTAGAAGGAGAATATGACTTTTCTATAAAAGATGTGACTGTAAGTTCTGATGAGAGATTTGAAGGTATAAGAAAAGCATCAGATAAAGCATTAGAAGAAGTTTTATCAAAAATTGCAGTATCTGCATACAAAAAATAAGATGCAAATTGATTTAAAAAAAGTAAATCTGCAAGGGTTTTTAGAACATAAAACTCTTTATTATGACAAGATAGATTTTACAGTTGTGAAATCTTCTTGGCAAATTCTATCAAAAAAAATAAAACTTCCTTTTGTAATACATATTGTTGGTACAAATGGTAAAGGAAGTACTGGAAGATTTTTATCTCACTATTTATGCAAAAAAAATTATCAAGTTTTACATTATAGCTCTCCACATATTTTAAAATTTAATGAAAGAATATGGATAAATGGAAGCGATGTTAGTGATGCAGATTTGGAAATTGCACATAGATTTTTGCAAGATTTGTATGAAATAGAGCTTTTAGAAAAACTAACATATTTTGAATATACGACACTATTAGCTATATATTTATCAGCAAATTTTGATTATTTAGTTTTAGAAGCAGGACTTGGTGGAGAATTTGACGCTACAAATGTGGTGCAAAATGATATATCTTT
>CAZDFZ010000032.1:0-13042 GCA_964504855.1 uncultured Aliarcobacter sp. | reverse complement strand
TATTAAAAATATTAAAAGAAAAAGAGCCATTATTTAATCAATGTGTTGATAAGAAAGATTATGAAAAAAATGGAACTTCTGATTCCAATCATAAAACAAGTATACTTAATAAAAAACAATACAAAATAAAAGATTATAAATTAAAAAAAAGCTACATTGATTCTAAAAATAACTCATCAAATTAGGATGAGTTATTAATTTTTTTAACCCTTTTTTCCTAAAAATATATACAGATAATTCTTACTGTAATTAAAAAAAATTCTCATTCTATCTATAATCAACTAACATTCTAAAAATATTCAATGTATATTCAAGTCGTATTCAAGGTATATTCAGCTAAATATTCTATAAATTTTTTGAAAAATTTCTAATATTTTCTTCTAAATTTTATATGGATTTAGAACTCTTTTTCGAATAAAAAATAGACTATTGTAATTTCACTGCTAACTTCTTTTAAACTATAAAAATAACTAATTTGAATTTTTCAAAAACAACTAGGATATATATTTCCTTAATCAATTGAAAATCTTTTGAAATATAATTAACAGTAACTCAAAATAATAATACTATATATGATATACATCCTATAAATAAGAATAAATAATATCACATACACTAAATCTTATTTCATATCTATCTCTCTTACTTCTACTCTTATAAACCACGCTAGATAACTCAACAATCATATTTTTTATTTGACTACTTCCTTGTTTGAAAATATTAAAACAAAGGTAGTAAAGATGAAACATGAAACAAATATTGATACAGTTGCTGTACAGATGGATTTTGAGAAAGCAGAAGAACAAAGAAGAAAACTAAGCTTATTATGCCAATGGGTAACTATTAGAGGACTTGGAAGATTGGAACAAGATAAAAGCTCTAAGTATGTAATCAAGTATAATGTGTATTTTGCTGGTACTATAATTTTTACAATTCATTCAGGCTTTACATCCAAAGCAGATAGCTTAACAGGTGAAAAAGGATTGTACTACATTAGAATAAGATTCGCAGGATTAAAGAGCCATAAGCAAAAATATGATGATACATCCTTTAATGCGTTAATGACAGTTTGTGGTTGGCTAAACACTACAATAACAAAGTACAGAATGGTTGAACTGGATGTATCCATAGATGCATACTGTAACTTTGATAATATTTTAAGTATTTGCGTGAACAAATCAGGAAACACCACTTATAACCAAATCGGACATAAACAATATTATAAAGACATTCCAACAACATATATCGAGAAATACAGAAATGAGCAAGAAGCCAATAATGCAGTTCTCAGAGCATATCTTTACAATAAGAGTGCAAAAGAGGCAATAGGCTCAATCATCACTAGATTTGAATTGAAGTTCCAGAATAGATTTTTTCTAAAATATGGGTTCAATGAAAAAGCAATTATGGAAGCGATGAATAGGTACTATGTCATGTTTTTTGATTCTATTCAAAAGAAAACGCAATATGTCAATATTCTTAATAATTTCAAATCTACACCAAAAGAGATGGAAATACTGGGACTTAATAGATTTAGATTATATCCTAATGGAAATGTTATTAAAGCGTTTATTCGACAAGTAGAATCCGTATATGTTGGGTTTTATGGTGATATTGTAATTCCTGTGGTTAATCATAGATTATCTGAAAAAAATTTGTAAAAAAACATTGATTGAAGAAAGAGATTAAACGTTTAAATTAATAATTTAGAAAACAAATAATCTCTTTTATTCTAATACAAATTTAGGAGATTAAGATGATAACAACAAATTATAATGAATTGATACCAAATGGCTTACTATTTTCAATAAAGGAAATTGATGAAATGAACCTTATAAAATCGGATATGCTAAAAAAGATAATCTATAATAGAGAAATAGAAGTGGTTAAGATAGGAAAGAAGAACTTCATCTCAAAAATAGCCTTAGTAGCTTATTTAGAAGCTAATACAGTACCTGTTGAATCAAAAAAAAGATAAACCAAAAATAACAATAAATATAACAAATAACAAAAATTTTGAATATTTAACCAAATTCTCTGCACTCCAGCTGTACCAAACGAACAATATACTTTCTCTAAGAAACACCATCTTAATATAAGCATACATACAGTCAATCTAATACTAGAAGCTAAAAAACAACAATAAAAAATAAGTAAATATATACGCCCACTTCCTATTCTATTTAGAATAGGAGTGTAGAGAATTTTTGTCAAATTTTAATCAAAATATTTTTTTTGTAGCAACAAGTTATGTGAAAAAAGAAACAAAAAGGATTAAACAATGGAAGTAAAATCAAGATTAACACCTCATCAAGAAAAAGTTTTTGATGAGATAACTAATAAAATCAAACAGAATTTATCAAGAAGAGCGATTAGTATTCCTATAGCGGATAGATTTTTGTCATTAACAGGAGCAGCAGGGACTGGTAAATCTTACTTAACAGCTGCAATTGTAGATGAAATAGATAACTCTATGCCTGTAGGTCAATATGACATTCAAATTACTGCACCAACCCATAAGGCTTTAAAAGTAATGAAAGAAATGTTATTTTATACCTATGATATAGGTGTTAATTTTTGTACAATTCACAGCTTTTTAAGTCTAAATAAAAATTATAATTATGAAACAGGAGCAGAAAGGTTTGTAGTAGATAGAGCAAGAGATAAGGTTAATAGGGCATCTTTATTAATTGTGGATGAAAGCTCTATGGTTTCGAATGATCTTTTTGAATTTATTTTAGAAGTTGTAAAAAAAGGTTATGTAAACACTGTTTTATTTATTGGTGACCAATATCAGTTACTACCAGTAAATCAAAGTACTAATGATATATTTAGATTAAGGAATCAATATACATTAACCCAAATTGTAAGACAAGCAAAAGATAGTGAGATTATTCAATTAGCAAGTAAAATAAGAAAATGTATAGCAAATCAAGATTATGAAGATTTAAGAGAAATACTTAATGATACGCCAAATAGTAAAGATATTCAATTTTTTGAGAGTAAAAGAGAATTTTTAGAAGATTTTTCTAGAAATGAGAATTGGCATAAAGAAGATAAAATCTTAGCATCCTTTACAAATAATGATGTAGATAATTTTAATAATCTCTTAAGAAAAAAGTTTTGGCAAGAACAAGGGATAGATAAACCAAAATATCTAATCCCAAAAGATATGGTTAGATTCAAAAAACCATCATTTGATATGTTCACAGATGACTATCCAAAAGTTATATTCCAAAATGGTGAAGAGATAAGTATCTCTGAATCAAATCTTATATTTGATGAAAAACTAGAGTTATACTATTGGGATTGTCTAGCACTTGGAAGAAGCCCTTTATATTCATTTAGAGTGATTGACCCAAATTCAATGGAAAAGTTTAATGATATTTTAAATGACTACGCATATTTTGCAAGAACAGCAAATTATCATCAAAAATTTGAATGGTGGGATAAATACTTTAAATTAAGGGATTTTTTCTCAGATGTGCAATATGTATTTGCTTCAACGATTCACAAATTACAAGGAAGCACCTATGAAACAGTATATATCGATTTAGAATCATTACTCAACAATAGAAATATTTCAAAAGATTTTTTGTTTAGATTAGTCTATGTCGCAATCACTAGAGGTAAGTGTGTGAAGATACTTTATTAGACATAAACTTGTCTATTTTCCTTACTATAATATAATTTATAAATAAAAGAATCAAGAATAAATAATTAGTTCGGTAAAATAAATACTATTAAAAAAGTAGGACAACCCTTGAAATTATCAAAATCCCTATATACAAGAGGTTTACAATGCCAGAAATCTCTTTGGCTTAAGAAACACAAAAAAGAGGTTTTAACACCTCCAAATTCATCTGCACAAGCTATTTTTGAAAATGGAAATGTCGTTGGGGATTTAGCTTGTAAGCTTTTCCCCAATGGTGTAGAGATTCCTTTTGAGAATACAACATTTCAAGATAAAATCACTCTTACTCAAGATTATATTAATCAAGGGTATGAAAATATCTATGAAGCTACTTTTGAGTTTGATGGTATTCTGATTATGATAGATATTTTAAATATTAAAGATAATAGAGTAATTTTAAACGAAGTAAAAAGCTCAACTGATGTAAAAGATGTATATTTGCACGATGCAAGTATTCAATACTATGTTCTTAATGGTTTGGGATATGATGTAAAACAAGTAAATGTGATACATATAAACAACAACTATGTAAGGGGTGAAGAGTTGGATATAAACCAACTTTTTTGCATAGTAAATATTACAAATGAAGTTTTAGAACTACAATTAAATATCAAAAACAATCTTGAAATATTTAGAAAAACACTTTCAAAAGATATTGAACCAACGATTGACATAGGAACGCATTGTTCAAGTCCATATTCTTGTGATGCAGTTGATTATTGTTGGAATCATATTCCTAAATATAGTATATTTGATATTTCAAGATTAAATAGTAAAAAGAAATTTGAACTTTATCAAAATGGTATTTTAGAGTTTTCTCAAATAGAAAATATTGATTCTTTTTCTATCTCTCAACAAGTTCAAATAATATCTGAAAAAGAAAATAGAACTATTATAAACAAAGAGGCTATAAAAGAGTTTTTAGAGAGTTTAACTTATCCAATTTATCACCTTGATTTTGAAACTTTTCAACAAGCAATTCCAGAGTTTATAGGACTTAGTCCATATCAACAAATACCATTTCAATATTCACTACATATTGAGCATAAAGATGGAACTTTGGAACATAAAGAGTTTTTATCTCAAGATGGAATCGACCCAAGGGAACAAATAGCAAAAAGGCTTGTAGAAGATATTCCTACTAATGTAACAGTTTTGGCTTATAACATGGGATTTGAAAAAGGTGTAATACGAAAGTTAGCAAGTTTATTTCCAAACTTGAGTTCAAATCTTATGGCTATTCATGATAATTGTCATGATTTGATGACACCATTTCAAAATAAAGATTATTATCATCCAAATATGAAAGGAAGTTATTCTATCAAATATGTACTTCCATCACTTGTGCCAGAATTTGAAAATGCTTATAAAGAATTAGATTTAATTCATAATGGTGGTGAAGCCATGGAAGCTTTTGCAAACCTTTCAAAAATAGAAGATGTTGAGTTGAAACAAAGATATAGAGATTCGTTGTTAGAATATTGTAAACTTGATACTTTGGCGATGGTTAAGGTTTTAGAAAAATTAAAGGAGTGTGTTAGGTGAGTGAGAAATATGGTTATTTAAAAAATCAATGGGAAAGATTTGATAAAGAAATTAATGATGGGTTAAAAGAATCAAAAATATCAAATGATGAGATCTTTAAAGATTATATAAAAAAAATTAATCTAGAAAATTCTACTTTAACTTTAGATGATTATACAAATAGGAAATCAATCAAAGAGAATTATTTCTGTAATTTTATGGAAAATGGTAGTAGTAAACTTTATGGTTCTGCTTCTGTTGGTAATGCAAAATATTTTGGAATAAAAATGAATGAAGATAGTGAAACATACTATATTTCAAAATCTGTAAATGAAATAAATGAAAATCCAAAAGCAAATAAAGAAGAAGCAAATGAAAAGTTTAAAGCTATCATTCTTCCTGAATTGCAAACAATTTGTCAAGAAATAAATGATGACAACAAAGATGTAATATTTAGTACAGTAGAAGAACAAGATAAACGTAAGATACCTTCGAGAGTAATGCTTAGAAAGATTGTAGCTATTAATAATCATGGAAGATTTTTGTATATTTACTCTGATGAGGCAATTAATACAATTTATGATTTTTTTTGTGAAAATGATAATGATACAAAAACAAATATAGAAAAAAACTATCTTCTTACTAGTAAGTTAAAAACTATTTTCATTAAAGAGGAAAATGAAGATGATAATTTTTATTTAATTAGATTAAGTAAATTTATTTGGAATATATTTGGTTCTTCCATAAAACTTGAAGCAAAAAACATGATATTGCATGGAGCTCCTGGAACAGGGAAAACTTATAGCATAAAAAATACTATTAAAAATATTATTTTAAAACAAGGTGGAAATATTGATGAACAGCTTGTTTTTACTCAATTTCATCCAAGTTATAGTTATGAAGATTTCATAGATGGGATTAAACCAAATGGCATTGCTGAAGGAACAGGGCAATTAAAATTTGAGCTTAAAAATGGTAACTTTAAAGAATTTTGTAAGATTGCTACACAAAAACTTTTAGAAGAAAGAAAAGCTGGGAAAAAAGATGGAGAATTAACTAAATTTTTCTTTGTAGCTGATGAGATAAATAGAGCTGAATTATCAAGAGTATTTGGTGAATTATTAATTTGTCTTGAAGATGATTATAGATTAGATTTTGATAATAAAGGTATTATAAAAAAAGAAGAGAGTTTAATTACTCTTCAAAATTCTTCATTGGATAAAAATCCTGTTTACACAAAAGGAGGAAAAAGTTATTTTGGTGTGCCAATAAATCTTTATTTTATAGGTACAATGAATGATATTGATAGAAGTGTTGATAGTTTTGATATGGCTCTTAGAAGAAGATTCTTTTGGAAAGAAATCAGATGTAACTATGATTTCATTCAAGAAAAAACAAATGAAGAATTTAAAAATATTTGTAAAATTTTAAATAGATATATTACTGGATATAAAGAAGAAAAATCAAATGGAAGATTTGAAAAAGTCGATAAAATTAAAATTAAGAATAAAGAAGTTGAAACATTGAAATTAGGAACTTCTTATGAATTAGGACAAGCGTATTTTAAAGATATGAATTCTATGGGAATTGATAAATTATGGGGTAGTAAAATAGAACCTCTTTTAAAAGAGTATTTAAGAGCTGAATATTCACAAGATGAAATAATGAATAAATTACAAGAAGCTAAAGAAATATTTACATTACCTAAAGAGAATATTAGTGATACAATCAGTTGATAACTATCTATCTAATTTTAATGATACTGAAAAGTATTATTTTAAGTTTGAAGGTGAAGCAAAGAAAATCAAAAATTATAAAATAATAATTGGTGAAAAACTTGAAATAAATCTAAAAGATTATAAAGATGAAAAATTCCCAAACAACATTTTCTTCTCATTTTTCAAAGATGAAGAAAAAACAAAATCTAAAAATGAAGATGATTTGATTATCTCTATTAAAAAAAGTAAAAATGAAAAAGATGAAGATATTTATCTAGCTCAAACTGGAAATTATGTAGGAAAGTTTAAATGGCAAGATTTAGAAATAGATATTAAATCAAGATTTTCAAATACTTTTTTAGAACGAATGCTAAATTTTGTAAATGATATTTTTCTTGATGATGTGAGTATTACTGGAAATAAAGTTGATAAAGATTTGGATATTTCAAAATATATAATTTATTATATGTTTATTCAAAATCTTGAAAAGGCTTTTTTATTAGGACTTCCAAAATCATATAGAAGTGTAGAGCATCATGAGATGAAACTCAAAGGGAAAATTGATATTAATAAATTTATAAAATATGATATTCCTTTCCAAGGTAAAATCTCAAGTGTAAGCAGAGAACAAAAAGAGATTCAAGAAATCATAGATGTTTTATATAAAGCTGTAAAAATTATAGACACTAAAAATAAAGCATTTATCAAAAATATTTCTCACATAAAAACCCATCTAAAACAATATAAAAGTAATAACTATGTTTCAAATGAAACTATAAACAGAGCATTAAAATCAAAAGCTTTACAAAATCCAATTTTTGCACCATATAAAAAAGTGCTTGAATATGCAAGATTTATTATAAAAGGAAATAATATAGAAGAAAAGAATGATGGAAAACAAGAGACTTATGGATTTATAATAAATGTCGCAGAATTATTTGAAATTTATATCACAAAACTACTCCAAAAAGAGTTTAGTGATTGGTATGTTGAAAGCCCAAAAATTGAGTTATATCAAAATCAATTTTATGCACGAAAAATCATTCCTGATATTGTGATGATAAAAGATAATGATGTAATAGTTTTTGATACAAAATATAAAAGAATGATTATGCAAGGCAAAAATCAAAATGGTGCTGGTGATGTTGATAGAAATGACTTTTTTCAAATTAATACCTATATGAGTTATTATCAGAACAAAAAATTTAATGCAAGAATAGGTGGACTTTTATATCCAATAGAAAAATCTTTTATAGAAAATAAACATATTTGTCATAGTGAAACTTGGTTTGGAAATCCAAACACTAAATTTATAGTTGATGGAATTGATTTATCAAATTTAGAAGAAGATAATGAAAATAAATTTGCTGAAATCTCAAAACGAGAGCAAAATTTTATAAATGGAATAAAAAAATTATTATATTAAGACAAAAAACTGTCCTCTTAAAACACTAAACTCCTTTATATAAAAAATAAAGGAGTTTTTAACAGATGAATCATTACATCAATGTATTAAAAAAATATGCCACTTTTAGTGGTAGAGCAACTAGGTCTGAATATTGGTATTTCGTATTAATATATTCAATTACATATACAATTTTATGGGTATAGATTTAGCCATTGGTACATTTAGCCAAGAACTTATGGATAAAGGAACTTTTTTAGGGTTTATTAGTACTGCTTATAGTTTGATTTTATTTCTACCTAGTTTGGCTGTAACTGTTAGAAGATTACATGATATTAATAAAAGTGGTTTGTGGGTTTTATTTATATTAGTTCCTATTATTGGATTTATTTTTTTAGTAGTTTATCTTTGTACAAATAGTAAAGAAGATAATAAGTATGGAATTAATCCAAAAAACTTAATAAATGAAAATCAAAAAGATAATTCTTCATCTGAATCTTCAAATAATGTTATTACTCAATTAGAAAAATTATCAAAACTAAAAGAAGATGGAATTCTTACGCAAGAAGAGTTTGATACTCAAAAGCAACAGATACTAAGTTCTAAAGAAAAAATAACTCCTATTGAAAATAAAAATGATAAAAAAGTATTTATTATAAGTGCAGTTTTTGTTTTATTTTTAGTAATTTTAGGTGCGTTTATTGGTTTAAAAGATAAGTTTAATGATTTCTCTTTTGTAAAAGCAGAAAATAAATTTGGTATAAAAGAGATAAATAATTTGATTAATTTACATGATGATTTTAAAACATCATGTGAAAAATTAGAAATGTTATTTCCTAATAGTTATAATAGAATAATTCCTGCTGAAAAATATTATGTATGTAGTGTAAATGATGGTGATATTAGTTTAATTAGTTATGATGCAATTACACTAGATGGATTTGAAACAAGTTTTAATTATAATGGATTTCAGAATTTATCTATAGACGAGATAAAAAAATTCTTTAGAAAAAAAGGTTATGAAGAATTTACAAAAGAAGAATCTGAATGGGTATCATTTAATAAAATAGAAAATCTTGTATTAAAGATTGATGATTTTCAACAAATCACATATATATCTTTAGATAAATATTTTCAGAATAAAAATAAATTTAATGTATCTGAAAACTTAACAAAAGTTAAAAATTATGTACACTACATTGATAAATCAATTACAATTGGAGATGCTTTTAGTAATTTTCAAGATTGTAATAATCATACTTGGGAAGAATTAATCACATCTAACAATAGACAAATGATTCAATTTACTTGTGACATTATGAGTGAGAAGAAATTTCTTGATGATAATATTTCAAAATTTAGAAAAAGTAAGATAAATATATCACCTTTTTTACTATTAGGTGCAATTTCAGAAGATATTAAAGAAGTTAATTTTGATGCGCCATATATGAAAATAAAAAATCATAAAATGATTGCACAATTTATAATCAATAGAGATGATACTATTGATGTTTCATATTTGGGTAGAGAGATTGAATGGGAAAATGGTGAAAAGTATTCACCTAGCGTTTCAAAAGATAATATAGAAAATATTTTAATAAATAGAATTTATGCAAACAAAAACTTTTTTGACTTTGATCCAGAATTAGTAATCAAAAATCAAATGGAAGAAGTTGGTTTAGCTGTATATGGTATAAAAAAAGAAGATATATATAATTTTGAAATACATAAATATTTTAACAATTATAGAAAGTATTACTTAACCGTTGCAAAGTTAGATAATAATACAAATGATGTAAAACAAAATCCTGATAGTAGTAAACTTCTAAAAACTTTGATGATGTATATGCTGATATAAAAAAATTAAGTAGTGAATATACAAATGTAGAAGTAAGGCTAAATGAAGCTTTTAAATTATCAAAAGCTAAATTAGATGAAAATTCTCAAAAGATATTAAAAAAAGAGCAAAAAGATTGGATGATGCAAAGAAATCAAAATGCTTTAACTAATGCTCATAATGGTTGGGATAGTTTTATTAATGGATTGATTAGTGATACAGAATCAAGAATAACTCAAGTATCTAAATCTTTGAATTAGACATATATATTATTTCTTACTAGAAAATAAAAGAACGACATAAATTTGTCCTTTTAACTTTATAAAATCACTTTATAAACAATAAAAGGACAAACATGCTAGAAACACTAAAATACCTAACTCAAATAAAACCAGCAAGAAATTATAAAAATATTGATTCACTAAATAATGTAGCTTTGTATCTTGAAGATAGATTCAAAGATATAGGTTTAAAAACTCTATTTCAAAATTTTTTAGTTGATGGAAATGAATATAAAAATGTAGTAGCAACTTTAAATCTACAGTATGAAAAAAGATTAGTTATTGGTGCTCATTATGATGTATGTGGAAATTTTCAAGGAGCTGATGATAATGCAAGTGCAGTTGCTGGGCTTATTCAAACAGCAAAACAACTTTATGAAATAAAAAATCTATTACCCATTAGAATTGATTTTGTATGTTTTACACTAGAAGAGCCACCTTATTATGGAACTGAGAATATGGGAAGTCATGTGTATGCTAAATATTTATTTGATAATAAGATTGATGTAATAGGTATGATAAATTATGAAATGATAGGTTACTACACAAATGAAGATGTAGATTTATCAAAATTATCAATGTTTATTACGAAAAAACAAGCTGATATTTCAAAAGGGAATTTTATAGCTATAGTTAGTGATGAACAATCACAAGAATTTATGAGTGAATTTGATTTTGAAAAAATTGATAAAACAATAGAGTATGCAGAAGCTATGATTCCAACTCCAATAAATCAAATAACAGCATCTGACCATCTAAACTTTTGGAAGTTTGGATATAAAGCTATTATGGTGACTGATACTGCACATTTTAGAAATCCAAACTATCATTCAGAAAATGATATATTAGAAACTTTGGATATTAAAAAAATGTATTATGTAGTAGATTTAATAGTTAATAGTATTAAACAAATGGTAAAAAATTTTAAGGATAATGCTTATTATGCCTATATGAAAGATCCAAAAACAGGTTTTTCATATAATATCCCAATGTTAAGATTTGATGATCCAGAATATATTAATAAGTATATTGAATATATGAAAATGAAAGAAGAAAAACCAGAACAATTTCAAAAAATATTAAATTGGGATTGAAGATAAATATTTATTAGATACATAAGACAATTTTTTGTCTTATGTATTCGATAATATTTTTTAAGACTATAAAAAATGTATCGATAGTCTAAACAATAAAGGATAATAAAAATGATATTTGAAGATATTAAAGAAAAAATAAAATTACAAAATAAAACTCTTCTTGCAAAAGAATTAGGCTACTCAAATTTAACAAAGTTTGAAATAACATTAAATAAATTTTTTCAATTTTCTACTCTTTATGAATGGTTTCAATGTGGGCATTATGATTTACTAAATACTGCTCAAGATTTTTTTATTAAATTATCAAAAGCTTTAAAAATAGATGAAAATACTATTAATAATGAAATTAAGAATATAACTCTTTATAAACATGAAGTAGAAAAATTTAAAGATAGTTATATATTTGTAAATACAAATTTTAAAAAGAAAAATGAGCCAATATTTGCACTAGCTTTATGTGAAAATCAAAGAAGAATATCTTTATATAAAAAAGAAAATCTATTATTTAAATCAACAGATGAAATACTTGAAATTTTATCAATAGAAATAAAAAAACACTATTTACAAAATAGTGATAATCTAGGAATTTGGGGAAAAATTGTTTCTTTTCAAGTTCATCTGTTTAATACAATTTATATATTCGATACAAATGGAAATTTAAAATCAAATGATCTAATTGTTTTTGAAAATAAAGCTATATTAAAATATAAAATTTAATAATTAAGACAAAAATTTGTCCTATAGTTTATTTATAATCCTTTATAAATAAAATCTACAAGGACAAAAAATGCTAAAAGACATACTATTTCTTACAAAAGAAGTGTTTAATGAAGCTTTGGTAAAAGAAGAAAATATTCAAAAACCAAAAAAAGTTTATGATGTTTATAGAAATTTGCAAGAAGTAATAAGTGATGTAAATTTAGTTGCAAATCACTATTTAGCCTTAGATTTTGAAGAACCTTATTTGCAAGGTTCATCTTGGGGAGAGCCAGTTGATAAATGGCGAAAGTTTTTTAATATGGATTTGGAAGAGTTAAATGAATCTGTTAAAAAATATTTGCATAATCTTTCACATTTAGGACATGGTGATTTTGGATTTGAAACTTATGTAAACACTATTTATAGTGCAAAAACATATTATGCTTTTGTAAGAGATAAATATAATGTTGGTTTTGTAGAGCCAAAATGTACTTTTTTACATTTAAATAATCTAAAAATTGAACAAACTAAAGTCGAATCATTTTATATTTCAGAACATAAAAAAATAGATTTATCAACTTTTGAAGCTAGAGTTAGTCTAAAAGAAGAACTTAATGAGATAAATAGTGAGTTACAAGAAGAGTTAAAAAAATTAAAGCAATATATCAAAGATAGATATAGCGTAGATGATTTGTTAAGATAAAAATATTTTGATACTATATTAATAATAAAAGGATAAAAATGAAAACCGATGCAGTATTATCAGAAGATAGAAAATACAGATATT
>CAZDFZ010000031.1:0-13068 GCA_964504855.1 uncultured Aliarcobacter sp. | reverse complement strand
CAATTAATCTACTATTAAATTCATATTTACCTATTTTTAAAATATCACTCATATTTTCTCCTATAATTTTTTATATTTATTTAAATTGAATAATTTCGGGCAAATCATAACTATGTAATTCTTTTATTTTGCTTTCTTATATTTTTTTTACTTCTTCAATTAAATCTAAAGGTGTTAAAGAATAATTATTTTTATCATAATTCTTTATGGCTTTTGTGTGTGCTAAACTTCCAGAAATTGTAGCATCAAGAGGATTATATCCTTGTGCTAAAAGAGCGCCAATAAGCCCACTTAAAACATCTCCACTTCCACCTTTACTTAAAGTTGCATTTCCAAAACTGTTAACATATATTTTTTCATTTTGTGAAATAATTACATTTGCACCTTTTAGTAAAAGAACAACTTTTGGATATTTTTTACAAAACTTTTCAACATATAAAAATCTATTATTTTGCAACTCTTCTACATTTATATCTGCAAGTTGACAAAGCTTCAAAAGTGAACAAAACTCTTTTGGATGTGGAGTTAAAACAACATCTTCATCTAAAATTTCAACAATTAACTTATCATAAAAAAGATCTGCATCTATTATTTTTGGGATTTTTGTATTTAGAATTTTTCTAATTTCATCAATTTCATATTTACCTAAACCCATTCCAATTGCAATTGCTGTGCAATTTTCACTTATAAAATGTGAGTGCATAATGTGTTGTGGTAAATCAAGATTTTCATGGCTTACTGCACTTACAAGTCCTGTACCAAAAACAAATGCAGCACTTGAAGCAATTATTCCTGCACCTTTTTTACAACCAACAATTACATTTAAGTGTCCATATGTACCTTTATGAGAATTTTTCTTATCTCTTAATGGTAATTTTAAATCAGATTCATCCAATAAAAATTTATTTGAATCTATCTCATAAACTTCTCGCTGAACTCCCAAATCTACAACAATTATTTTACCTGTATAATCTTTTGCAATATCACTAAAAAGAGAAGTTTTTAAAGCTCCCATTGTAATTGTCACATCTGCTTCAAAAGCAATAGTTAGAACTTGTCCTAAAATATTTATTCCACTTGGAATATCACAAGCTATTTTATAAGAATTGTAAGAGTTAAGAGTTGTCAAAAGAGTTGTTGATCTTCCATCTAAAGGCTTATTTAATCCTGTTCCAAATATACAATCAACAATAATATCTGCTTCAAAAACTTCATTTATAATTTCTACCTCTAAAGCATTTGCTCTTTGAAGTTGAAGTTTTGACATAGTTGATTTTGGTTCACTTGCGAAGTATAGTTTCACATTATATTTTTTATGTAAAAGCCTAGCAAGTGCAATTCCATCTGCACCATTATTTCCACTTCCACAAACAATTAAAATAGATTTTTTATGTGATAAATTTTGATTTATATATGAAGCCATACTATTTGATGCATGTTCCATCAAAATATCTTCACTTAACAAAAACTCCTCATAACATCTTTTATCCAAAGAATTTACTTCATCAAAAAGTTTTTGCATGCATTATCCTTTAATTATTTTCTAAATTTCCAACCATCAGCTTCTAAAACAGTTTTAATTTTCTCTTTTACATCACCTTGAAGTTCAAGCCACTCTTCATCTATAGCTCCACCACAAGCTAATTTTTTCTTTAATAGTTTCAAAACTTCTTTTTTCTCATCAAGGCTTATACTAAATCTTCCAACTTTTGTAACTGGTTTTCCATTTCTTTTTTCAAAAGTAAAAACTAACTGATGTTGATTTTTTGGCATCAAATCAGAAGGAGTTTTTTTTGGATTTTTTTTATCTTCTTTTACTGTATCAAAACTATTTCCTTCAAGTTTTGCACCTATGCCAAAAGCTAATTTATCTGCTAATCCCATATTAAAACTCCTTAATTCTTGATTGTACATCAATTTGCTCAATTGATATAAAATCATTTTGTTTATATTGCTCAACTGCAACTCTACCTATCATAGCAGCATTATCACTACAATACTTTAACTCTGATAAATATAAAGTTGTATTATGTTTTTTACATAAATCTTCAAGTTGTGTTCTTAAATAAATATTTGCACTAGCTCCTCCAACAATAGCGAAGTTTTTTGGAACTTTTTGTTTAAAAAGTTTTTTTAACTTTTGCATGATATGTGAAACAGCAGTTTTCTGGAAAGAAGCACAAATATCATATTTATCTTGTTCACTAATTCCAAACTCACTATTTTCTAATTTTTCAATTTCAAGTCTAACTGCATTTTTTAATCCTGAATATGAAAACTCTATTTTTGGACTCTGACTTAATGGTATTGGCAAATCAAATCTAGCTTCATCACCTTTTAATCCATACTCTTGAACTATTGGACCACCAGGATAACCAAGATTTAACATCTTTGAAACTTTATCAAAACTCTCTCCAAAACTGTCATCCATTGTACTTGCTATTACTTTCATCTCATACAAACTATTTGCTTCTATAATTTGAGTATGCCCACCAGAAACTAATAAAACCGTCATTGGTAAAACTTCATCTTTTTCAATAAATAAAGAATAAATATGACCTTTTAAATGATTTACAGCAATTAATGGAAGATTTAATGAAATAGATAATGCTTTTGCCATAGTCACACCTTCCATTAAAGTAACACTAAGTCCTGGTGCATTTGTAACAGCAATAGCTTTTAATGATGAAAAATACTCTTTGCACTCTTCTAGGATTTTTGGTAATGCTTCTATATGAAGTCTAGCTGCAAGTTCAGGAACAACTCCTCCATAAACACTATGTTGAAGTTCTTGAGATATTTTTTTATGATAGATTAATTTGTTTGTTTTAATTTCAGTAATTGATATTGAGCTATCATCACAAGAGCTTTCTATAGCCAATATCATCCGTTTAGCTCTTCATTGATTTCACATTCATCAACTCTTTTTATCCAATCAAGTGCACAATCAAGTTTTCCAAATCCAGAAGCTGCATTTATATGCCCTGCATTTTCCATTATTTTCATACCAATATTTAATTTTGATTGAAGTCTAATTGCTTCTTCAACACTCATATATGGATCATTTGTAGAAGCTGCCATAATAATCTCTTTGGCTTTTAAATCTTTTGGTATTGGATATGGGAAAAAAGTTTTTGCATCTTCTAAAACTTCATTTCGTACAGGTGCCACTAACATCAATTTATCTAGTTTTATATTAAGTTCATCGCAAGTATGAAACCATAAAATATTCGCTAATGAGTGACATACAACTATTTGAGGGTTAAAATGCTCTATCTCTTTTTTTAAAAAAGCTTTCCACTCATCAAGTTGTGGATTATTTCTTGAAGGAAATGCTGGAAATGAAACAATATAATTTTCTTTGATTAAATCACTTGCAAGTTGCGCTTGCCAATGTGGAAAATCACTTCCATTTAAACCATGAAGTATTAAAACTCTTTTATTCAATTTTCATCCTTTAAATTTTTAATCTCAAACTTTCCTCTTTCAAGATTTGATTTTACATCTTCATTTAAAAGTTCGATTTCTACTTTATAACCTTTTTTGAAAACAAATCCCATTAATTCTTTTACAGGTTCTTTTTCATCTAAAGTCGTTGTATGTTTTTTCCATTCTTCAAATTTTTCTTCATAAAGTTTTGTTATATCTTTTTCAAAATTACTTCTTGTATAAATAAAATAAATTACAAGTGCTAGTAATATCCCAAAAGGAATTAACATATCATAAGCCACAGTAACTTCTCACTTCTTTATCTATTTCAAAAATCTCTTCAACTGATGTTACTTTTACATTATTAAATTTGTTTATAGCATTTAACGTAATTTTTGAAATATCTAAAAATCCAATTTGTGAATTTAAAAATTTTGAAACAGCCACTTCATTTGCAGCATTTAATACAACCCCTAAATCAAGATTGTTTAAAATTTCATCTTTTATATCCCAAATTGGATATCGTGAACTCTCTATTTTTCTAAATTCAAGATTTGCAACTTCTACTAAATCCACAGGTTTTAAAATCTCTTCATTGCAATGACCTAAAATTGCATAAGCAATAGGAAGTTGCATAGAAGCATTTGCAATATGTGCTGTTGTACTTCCATCTTCAAAGTTTATAAGGGCATGAATAAGTGATTTTGTCTCAATAATAGCATCAAGTTTTCTAATATCAAAAAGCCAAGCAGCTTCTACAAGTTCAAACATTTTGTTTGTCATTGTTGCACTATCTATTGTAATTTTATTTCCCATTGCCCAGTTTGGATGATTTAATGCCTCTTTTATAGAGACACTTGAAAGTTTTTCTAAAGGATAATCTCTAAATGAACCACCACTTGCAGTTACAACCATAGAGTTTATTTTTTTATTTTGAAGTAGGTACCAAAGTCCAAAATGTTCGCTATCTATTGGCTTTAGTTTTGTTTGGTCTATAAATTTTCCAGCAACTACCAAAGATTCTTTATTTGCTAGAGCTATTTTTTTGTCACATTCTATTGCTTTTAATGTTGGTTTTAATCCTAAAAATCCAACCAAAGCATTTACCACTGTTTTTGAAGTGCTGTTTTCAATAGCATCTAAAATTGAATCTTCTCCAAAAGAGACATTGTTATGATTTACTAAATGTATATCTTCAGCTCTATCAATAACAACTCTTTTTGGATTGAACTCTTTTATTTGCTCATTTAGAAGCTTTATATTTCTTCCAGCTACTAAAACCTCAACATTTAAGTTGAATTTTCTAGCAATATTTAAAGTATTTACACCAATTGAGCCTGTACTTCCAAGAAGTATCAAAGAACAACCCTTAATAATACTAACATTACAATAGCCCCAAATAAATATCCATCTGTTCTATCTAGCATTCCACCATGTCCTGGTAAAATTGTTCCACTGTCTTTAACATCAGCTTCTCTTTTTAGATAACTTTCAAATAAATCTCCAAATACAGAAGCAAGAGAAACCACACCTGAAATTATTAAAGCATTAACAAAACTTATACCATTTGTTACGAATAAAGGTCCTAAAACCACTGCAAAAAACAATCCTCCAATTAAACCTTCAATTGTTTTATTAGGACTTGTTTCACAAAATTTTGTTTTACCAAAACTTTTACCAACAAAATATGCACCAATATCTGTACTTGCTACTACTACTAATAACCATAAAAGAGTATCTGTTCCATATTCACTATATAATGACAATAAAAATAAAAATGAAGCTGTAGGATATAAAAGTGGCAAAAATACATTTGTATTCAGTGTTTTTTTGTATGCTAGCTGTGAAGCATAAGCAATTGCCACAATAAAAATTAGATCTTCAGGTTTTGGATAGAAATATGCAGCTATCCATAAAAGTGTTGTATATACGAATATTGCATCATTTTTTATACCAAAAAGTTTTTTTGCTTCAGAAATAGAAATTAATAGCATAATTCCAAAAACTAACCAAAATACAAAATATGAATCGATATAGCCAATTACAAGCATTGCAATAAGTAAAACTATACCTGTTTTTATACGAGTTGAACTCTCATTTATTACACTTAACATTTTAGGGAACCTTGTGTTTAAAAAGTTCGCCATTATACTAAATTTTGGCTTTTGGTTGGATATCTTTTTATTTGTTTTTCATTAATTTTGAAATAAGTGTTTATTATTTGTCTGCTAGTAAGAATATATAGCTTTACCAATGTGATAAAACTATATACTAATTTAAATTATTCAACTAATCTTTTTCCTGGAGAATCTTGATATTCTTCATCAGATTCACTAGGACTTAAAATTTTTTTACCTGTTAAAGCTGCAACTAATTGTGCTGATACATCATCCATTGCCATATCCATTGTCTCTTCTGAAGGTACATAATCAGTGCTATCAAATGTTTTAACACCTTTTCCTACAAATGTTTTTGCAAAAACCGATGCACCTGTTCTTGGATCAGTTATTTTCACACTTATTTTTAAAGTAGAACTTACACTATATCTTCTATGACTTCCATCAGGAACCGTTCTTATATTTCCCATTCGAACAGAAATTGCATCTCCTGTTAAAATATAATCACTCATTTTTTGATTTTGTCTTGTTCCTAAATTAATACCAGCTTCACTAAGTGATGATTCAATCATTCCTGTATATTTTTCTGTACTTAAAGTTTTTTCGACAATTGTAGAGTCATTATATGAATTCGTTTCATACTCTGATTTCTTCTTTAAATCATATTTTCCATCAAAATTATCTTTTGATGAACTACTTTCATGAGAAGAATATCTTCCATCTCTATAATTATCACTATAAGAATCCGAACTTTTTTCTTTTGCAAAACCTTTTATTGAAGATTCTGCTTTAGAATAACTTGTTTGAAAATCTTGCTTTACTTGATATGAAAACCATAATGGCATAACCACAACACTTCTTCCTGATTCTATTACAGAAGCCTGTAAGCTAACAGCACAAAAGAATAGAGCTGTTGCTAACTTAATAAACTTGTTTTTCATTATTACCATCCAATTGAAGGTTTACTTGTTACTTTTCTTATCTCTTTTTCATCTGCCCATAAAATTTCACCACTTTGAGGATCAACTAACTCAAGTGAGATATTGTAATAAACATCTTGCACATCTTTTGTAGCTTTTTTGATTGATCTTACAGTTCCAGTGATAATATAATCAGAATCTGTCATAGGCTTAACACTAGTTTTTTTAGTTGCAGTTTCTGTTAAATCTCTTTCATCATTTACTTGATCTAAATTACTTTTATCCGCTAAGAATCTAACTGAACCTGATTTCAAAAGTTTAATTCTAATTTTATCTGTAATTGCTTTTGTATCTATATGTTCATAACTTTGATTTTTAACATCTCTAAGTCTTACTTTTGGAGGTTGTTGAGCTTTTGAAATATATCTTGTTTCTAATAATGATTGAGTCATTTTTTCAGCAGTTGCTTGTAAATCAGAAGATCCAAAATCAGCTGTTAAAGTCTCTACTGCTTTTGAATCGCCATAAGAAACACTACCATCACCAGCAACTACACCTGAACCACCTTTAGTAGAACATCCAGAAAATAAACTTGCTCCAATAATTGAACAAGCTAGAACTTTTAACATTGTTTTATTCATTATTTAGTCCTTACTTTTTTGTTGAAATTATAATTTTATAGTCTGTAACACTTGGAAATGTTGCCATTTCAGTTATTTTTAGTTTTTGATTACCAATAACTCTATTTGGTCTCCAGCTAGTGCTATCTTTTAGCATACCATCCCTATCATACCATTCAATTTGATATACAAAATCTCTATTTTCACCATTATCTGCATTTATAAACTCAACCATCACTTTTAAAAATTCACCTTGTTTGATTGTTTTAATATCACTTACAATTACATCCATATCATCTACAAAAGATACTTTGTCCGTATTAAATGCTTTATTTCTTTCATAAACTGCATCTCTATTCATTTGTGAATTTTGATTTGCACATCCTACTAATATTGAAGCTACTAGTAAACTTAAACCTATTTTCTTAATATTGAACATTATCAATTCCTATATTGTTATTTGAAAGATATGAAACTAGAATTAAAGAACCATTTACCGTATTTTCAGGTATTAAAACAGATTCTTCTCTTCCACCAAGCCTAATTAAGATTCTTTCTCCTCTTTTAACTGAAACTTTAGATAAAAATCCAGAATTTGGTAACATTTCCCAATTTCTATAACTTCCTTCCATTAAAGTTGAAGTTACATCCATAAGAATTGTAGTTGCTAAACCTCCTAAACCTCCTGTTCTATCTTGCATTTGCTTGCTTGTAACTGCTTTGCTTGTAGCTCGAACCAAAGATTTTGTAAGTTCTATAGAAAATTCATCTTTTAAAGTTTTATATGCCATTTTATCTGATCTCAGTAGTCTTATAGCATTTAATTGTGTATTAGATGTAGAAATAACTACACTTGAAATATCTTTTTTTGGTTGAGTTAAAGATGGCAAATCCAACACTATGTATCCAGAATATGGGAATGGAACTCTTAATTTTTCTATTTTCTGAGAAGGTGCTTGTCCACTTAATACAATAATATTCACATCAACTGTATCTTCTGGTTTGATATCATTAAATAAAAACTCTGCATTAGATGATAATGCAATTGCTCTTTTTTTACTTATTTCTGAATAATCATTATCTTTTGATATTTTACTTATTATTGAACTCAACGAATAAGAAAAAGCATCTTGATAATTATTTACCATATTTCTAACTTCTTCATCTTGCAATAAACTAGTCATAGAATACCCTGCTGGAATAGAATCAGTATCAGGATTTCCTCTTAATTCGCTCTTCTTATCTTTTGCTTCCATGATTTTTGATTCAGACTCTTTTAACCAAAACTCTTGTCTTTTTTCCATTTTTCGCATTTCTACAGTTGCAGCTTCAAAATTACCAAGCATTGCATAATTTAAACTATTTAAAGTTTGCATTAAAGTTCTTTCATACCCTTTTGCATAGTATGTTTCTGCACCCTTTGAAAAGAGTGTTGAACCAATACTAGAACCTATATTTCTTAAACTAATACTAGCTCTATTCTCGTATTCATCTAAAATTGCTTCTGCTTTATTAAAAGCCTCTATAGATTTTTTGTACTCTTTTTGAACCTGATACATTCTTGCTAAATTTAGCCAATACCACATTTCACTTTGAGAACTATCATCTTTTTCTACTTCACTAACAACTTTAGTAAAAGATTCTCTTTGTCCAACACCTGCATCTAATTGCTGTGTTGAAAGTGTTGATGTACATCCTGTTAGAAAAACCATAGCAAACATTGTAAAACAAATTTTAAAATTAAATTTAATCATTTATACCTATCATCTCCTAAACTAAACTTATTTGAAATATTACAATTATAATAATTTAAAAACAACTATATCTTAACAACTACAGTTGTATATGGGTTATATAGAACATTTGCCGCTGATTGTATTTTAACATTTCTTCTTTGTGTAAAATCAACCTCATAAGTTCCAGAAAAATCAACAGAGAATTTAGCACACAAAACTGCTGCTTGTTTTATAACATTATCAGGAAGATTCTTTTTACTATTTTGAACTATCACATGACAAGAAGGTCTGTCTTTTAAATGAAACCAAAAATCACTTGCTTTTGAATTTTCTAGCAAATATATATTTTCCCTTTCACTAGTTCCAAGCATTATTTTAAAACCTTCAAAATAAAAATTCTCTCCAACTTGAGCTTTTTTTGTTTTTATTTGATTTCTCTCTTTTTTAGGAGAGAAAAATTCACATTCATCTATATTGTTAGCTTGATTTATATTGTTTACAAGTCTTAATAAAAATTCCAATTTTTCGTCTAAATTATCCTTTTCTAAAGATATATTAGAAGCTTTTTGTTTTGCTCTTTTTGCTTTTTTAAATAAATCATTTGAGTACTTTGATGCAGAAGCTTTCTCTTCTAAATCAATTTCTACCTCTACTCCTTCATAATTAAAAACTTTTAAACTTTTTTGATATGGTTTAATATTGTGCAAATTTGAAAGAATTAAATTTGCTTTTTCATATAAACTATTTGATTCAAGTTCTAATTCCTCTTTTTTAGGTAGTGATTCAATTGTCTTTTTAAGCTTTTTTATCTTCTTTTCTATTTGAGAAATTTTTTGTTTTTTTATATTTTCTAAATTTAGCTTCTCTTTTTCTTCATATACATCATAAAGATATTGTTCAATATCTTCAATTTCATCAATTTTAGGAATAAAACTCTGCTTTGGAATCTCTTCAAGTTTTATTCCAACTTTTACAACCCTACTAGACGAAAATTCATCAATATGTCTTAATGCTTCTAAAATTACTCTATTTTCATCAAGAATTATTATATTTGTATGTTTTCCTGTAAATTCCATTTGTAAGATTGTGGTTAATTTTTTATATGAAGACGAAGAATTAACTCTAATGTTTATGATTTTATCATCATTATATAGTTCAATATCTTCAATCTTTGAATTATTAAATCTTTTTTGTAATAGCACATCAAATGGTGCATTAAACTCTTTTTTTGATAAAAGATTTTCTTTTGTTTTAAATATAATAGAATTTGATTTTGATACATCAAAATATAAAATATTCTTATTATTAAATTCAATTATAATTATATTATTGTCAATTCTTCTTATAAGTCTTATATTCTGGGCTTCTTTTGATATGTATTCTATTATATTTTTTAATATAAAATATTTCATTTTTTATAACTTTTTCTTAATTTTAATATGAATATTAATTCATTATTATGTATAATTGTATCAAATATTAAATTAGGAGAATAATATGAAATTATTAAAAATCGCACTTGTTGGTTCAATGATACTTGGATTAACTTCAACAGCTTTATTTGCAGATGCTGCAAAAGGTCAAAAACTTTACTCAGCTAAATTAAAAGATGCTTGTGGAATTAACGGAGCAAAATTTGCTGCAAAACATACACAAGATGAGTGGAAAGCATTAAAAGATGGTGGAAAATTTAAGGATGAAATTATAAAAATTTGTCCAAATGTAAAAGCAGATGATTTAAGTGATTCTGTAATTCAAAATGTTTACGATTTCTCATTTGATTTTGCAAGTGATTCAGGAAATGTTCCTTCTTGCTAATAAAGCTTAGGTTCTACTATTCAATAGGGTGATTTTTCACCCTTCACTCAATGTTTGAAAAAACATACAAAGGAAACAATATGAAAAAAAGTCTAATTGCATTATCTGTAGTAACTGCTTTTACTACAACGTCATTTGCAGCTGATGCAAATGCTGAAATGTACAAACAAATTCAAGCTCTAAAAGCTCAAATTGAAGCTTTAGAAAAAAAAGTTGCAGCTCAAGAAACTATTCAAGCTCAAAAAGTTGAACAACCTGTTGTAACTGTTGATGAAAAAAGAATTGAAAAAATTGAAAAAAAACTTGATACAGTTTCAAAAACTGCAACACAAGCAAAAACACAAAGTGCTGGAGATAATCTAAAATGGGATGTTGATTTTAGAACTCAAGGTGATAATATTCAATATAAACACGCCGATGGTTCAAAATCTGAAAATAATGCACTTTTAACAAATAGATTATGGTTAGGTGCAAAATATAAAGCTGATGATAATTCATCATTCTTTGGAAAATTATCTTACAACAAAGCATTTGGAGATACAGCTGATCACTCTCAATCAAATACAAATCCAGGATATGCAAACTTTGATTGGGTTACAAATGAAAATGCAACAGATAACACAGTAAAAGTAAAAGAAGCTTATTGGCTTTATAATCAAGAAAAACTATTTGGGGCAGATGTTCCTTGGGGAGCTTCGGTGGGAAGACGACCTTCAACTGATGGATTACCAACAAACATCAAAAATGACCAATCTCCTAATTCTCCTCTTTCACATGTTGTTGATGTTGAATTTGATGGTTTCTCTATTAAGTTTGATACACAAACACTTACAGGACTTACAGGTTCTTGGTTTAAAATCTGTGGTGGTAGAGGTTTAACAAATGCAACTCCTAGATTTGATATGTTTACACCTGCTTACGCAGAAGATGACAGTAAAAACGTAAATGTTGATATGTTAGGATTTATTGCTGTTCCTTATGACAATGGACAATACTCTGTTCATATGAATTATGCAAAAGCTTGGAATTTAATTGGTTTTGATCAAAATTCTTTAAATACTTTTGGTGGTGCATATCAAACTTATCAATCTGCATATCAAACTTATCTAAATGATACAACTAATACTACAAATTTATCTACAGCAAATAATGCAGCCTATGCTTTACAAATGGCAACTCCAGATTTTAAAGATGTTGGAGATATTCAATTCGCAACTGTTTTATTTAAAACAGAAGGTATTGGAAATGGTATTTCAAACTACTTAGATAAAACTGTAGCTTTTGCATCATTTGCAGGAAGTAAAACAGATCCAAATGAAAAAGGAATGTTAGGGTCACTAGAGTCTGAAACAGGAACTTCAGTTTGGTTAGGAGTTAATGCTCCATGTCCTATCTTACCTGATAGTGCAAAAATCGGATTTGAATGGAATAAAGGTAGTAAATACTGGAGATCTATGACTTATGGTGAGGATACTTATGCTGGAAGTAAAATTGCGACAAGAGGTCAAGCATGGGAAGTTTATAGAACTCAAAAATTAACAAACTCTTTAAGTTTTGGTCTTAGTTATGTGTTAATGCAATATGACTACACAGGTTCAAACTCTTTCTTTGGAGCTGATGGGACACCTGTATCTATTGCTGATGCCCAAGCTGCTTATCAAGCAGGATTATCTTCATCTAGTCCAGTTGAAGAAGCACAAGATGTTAGAGTTTATATGAGATATAAATTCTAAATTATCCAAAAATAAAAAGAGGTTATAACCTCTTTTTATTACTAAAAACTATATTTATCAAACTTATAAATTATCTTTTCAGCAAGTTCTATCATTTTTATATTTAACTGTTTAAACTCTTTATTTTTTATTTCAACCAAAAATTTATCATAAGCATTTGCGTAAGGATAAAGAATAAAATATATATACTCTTTAGATTTTGATTCTTTATTTAGCTCTTTAAACCAAACAGCAAGAAGTGAAAAATATAACATTGAAGGATTAAATTCTTCATTTTGTTTTAGATTTTTAGAAACTTCATTATTTATGAAATTATATCCATCTAAAATTCCTTTTATTCTATAGTGTTTTCTATTTTGTATGTAGTAATTTGATGGTAAAGTTACATTTGAAATTTGCGTTAACATATCATTTCCAATATTATTAAATTTTTCAATAACTTCTTTATCCATGATATATTTTTCTATATCATCTTTGTCTTTGTACGACAAAATCAAGTCTCTACAAAATAACAATAAGCTTTCTGTTTTTATTTTTGATAAGTTTAAAATCATGCTCAATTGTAACGAAAATTAACTAAATTAAGTTATATCTCATTAAGTTTAAGTCACTTTGAGGTAAAATAATCGTAATTTAATAAATAATTAAGAAAAAAGGAATTTATTGGAACCTATTGGTATATTAAAAGATGGTCA
>CAZDFZ010000030.1:9766-13070 GCA_964504855.1 uncultured Aliarcobacter sp. | reverse complement strand
AAATTATATAAGGAAAATAAATGATTAAAAATAAATTATTTTCTGTTTTTATAATATTTTTTTGTTCATTACAAATATTAAATGCAGAAGATTTTAAATATCTATTAAATAAAGCATTAGAATCAAATTCTAATCTAAAGTCATCAGAGATTGAAGTTGAATTAGCAAAAGAAAAAGGTTCAATATTAACAAGATTTGATAATCCTACAATTGATTTTAATTACTCTAGTTATAAATTAAAGGAAAAAAGAAATAAGGAGAATGGGCAAGGAATTAGCGTAACACAAAAAATAGTTCCATGGTATGTTGCTAATGATAAGGAAAGGTTATCTGAAGCTACTATTAAGAATGAAGTAAATAAATATAATCTTGATAAGCAAGAGTTTATTAAAGAGCTTTCAATAAGATATACAATATATGCTAAAAGTAAATCTTTTTTTTATGTAATTAATGAATCTCATAAAATTGCTACTAAAGTATATGAAATCTCTAATGAACGTTACAAAGTAGGCGCTATTTCTAAAGCAGAATTGTTACAATCTGAAATAGAATTAATGGAAATAAAAAAGAAAAAAGATGAATTAAATTTAGAGGTAATGAATAATTACTACGACTTAATTCAATTTGCTGGTATTGAAAAAAATCAGTATTTTGATTTAGATAGTACACACAAATTTATAGTTACTAACAATACAACTTTGGAAAAAAATCCATTTATTAATTCAGAAGAAAGTAAAAAAGATATGCTATTGGCAGAATCTAAATTAAATTCAAATGTTATAGATTCTTTTGATTTAACATATTCATATAGTGAAGAACCTGATCAAATAGTTAATCAAATAGGAATTAGTTTACCTTTACCTATTTTTAATTCAAAATCTGAAGAAAGTAAAATAGCAAAATTAACTGCAACGAAAATGAATTTATTGGTGAATAAAGAAAAACAACAAGCCATTAATGAATATGAAAAACTTATTAAAGAAAGAATTTTATTGAATGATTTAAAAACAGCAAATGAAAATATATTAAATCTTCAAGTAGATTCTTTATCAATGCTTATTGAAAAATTAAAAATATCTCAAATATCTATTTTAGATATCCAAAATTCAAAAGCAAAACTTATCCAAACAATGACAGATATAGTTAATATAGATACTGCTCTAAATCAAAACGCAATATCAATTAATTATATTACAGGAGAATATAATGATTAAAATATTTGTATCAAGTTTAATTCTTTTTAGTTGTGCATTTGCAAATGAAATAAATTTAGAAAATGCTCAAATGAGAAAATTTGGTAAATCAGTTGAATTAAATTCAAAAGTTATACAACTACCTTCTTCAAAACAATCTTTAATGGCTTTACTAGATGGAAAAATTATTAAATATTATGTAAAAGAAGGTGATATTGTAAAGAAAGGTGATAAGATTGCTTTAATTCAGTCAATCGAAATATCTAAAATGACAGCCGAATATTTGGCTTTAAAAGAACAATTAAAAAGTATCGAAGAAAATTACGAGGGTAGTTTATCTTTAAATAAAAAAGACATAATATCAAGACAAGAATTAAATTTACAAAATATTCAAAGAAAAGATATTTCTGCTAAATTAGAAACAATAGTTTCTCAACTAAAAACGCTAGATATTGAAGCAAAAGATATAAAAAATACTATTTCTGAATATACATTATTCGCACATAATTCAGGTATAGTATCTTCACTTTTAAAAACTGAATATTCAGCAATATCTAAAGATACAGAAATTGTTTCTATTGTCAAAGAAAAATCTTTTTATCTTAAATCATATCTACCAACAACATATTCAGAATATTTAAAGCCTGGTCAAAAAATTTCAACAATATTTAATGGTAAAAGTATTACTAGTTATGTTGAGAAGATATTACCAGAATTAGATGAATCAACTCAAAGAATTATAGTTTTATCTAGTATAGAAGATGAAAAAATAAAACTCTATTCAAATTTATATTTAGGTTCAACTTTATATTATGAAACTGACAAAGAATATATCTCAGTTAAAAAAACTGCCTTATCATTTATGAATAACGAATGGGTTATTTTCGTACCAAATGAAAATGAAACTTCTCACACAGAAGATAAAGAACAAGAATTTAAACCATTAGATATAAAAATCATTCAAGAAAATGATGAATATGTTGCAGTAGAAGGTATAGAAGAAAATCAGAAATACGTAAGAGATGAACCATATAAAGTTAAATCATTAGTTTTAAAATCATCTCTTGGTGAACATGGACATTAGGAGATTAAATGCTAGAAAGAATTGTTGATATCTCGTTAAAGTATAAATTACTAGTTATTATTATTTTTATGATGATTAGTATAGCTGGAATAAAAGCCTATAAATCAATACCTGTAGATGCTTTTCCTGATATTACTCCTAAGCAAGTAGTAATATATACAGAAAGTCCAGGTAATTCTGCTGAAGATATTGAAAAGTTAATAACTTATCCTATTGAATCAGCAATGTCAGGAATGGCTGGTGTGAAAACTATAATGTCTAATTCAATTTTTGGACTATCATATGTATCTGTTTTTTTTGAAGATAATATGGATATATATTTTTTAAGACAGCTTGTAAATGAAAGATTATCTACTGTTGATATTCCTGATTCTTGGGGAAAACCTACATTAGGTCCTAATACAACAGGTTTAGGTCAAGTATTTTGGTATCAATTGTATGATAAAACAGGCAAATATTCTTTAAAAGAATTAAGAGAAATGCAAGAATATTTAGTTACACCTTTATTTAAGAGTGTAAAAGGTGTAGAAGATGTTATTGGATGGGGAGGAGACGAAAAACAGTATGATATTATTATAGATAGTAGAAAATTACAAAATGTAAATATAACTTACAACGATGTTGTTGTCGCTCTTCAAAAAAGTAATCAAGTTGCAGGTGGACAATATTTAGAATTTAATAAAGAACAGTATTTAATAAGAGGTGTTGGGTTATATAAAACACTAGAAGATATTAAAAAAACTGTAATTAAATCTGAAAATGGTCAAGCTATTACGATAGAAGATATTGGAATTGTAGAAGAAAGTTCAAAACCTAGATTTGGGGCTGTTTCAATAAATGGGAATGAATCAGTTATTGGGATGATTTTACAAAGAAGTCAAACGAATGCAGCACAAGTAGTTTCAAATATTAAAGAAAAAACTCAAACTGTAAATAATGTTTTACCACAAGGTATCGAAATTCGTCCAATATATGATCGAACAGAACTTACATTAAAAGCAGTTGATACAATGTCATCAGCTCTTAC
>CAZDFZ010000030.1:0-9666 GCA_964504855.1 uncultured Aliarcobacter sp. | reverse complement strand
ATAGTAACACAAGCTGCAAAAGAAGTTGTTACTCCAGTTACTTTTGCAATATTAGTTATTGCTGTAGCATTTATTCCTTTAATTAGTTTAGATGGTTTAGCTGGAAAACTTTATAAACCAATGGCATTAAATATTGTGTTTGTAATGGTTGCTTCTTTAATTGTCGCACTTGTATTAGTTCCTGTACTTTGTTTATTATTATTAAATAAAACAAAGCATACAGATAATATAGTGATGAAAAAAATTAAAAACTTTTATAGTCCTATTTTAGTTTCTGCATTAAATAATTCAAAAAAATTATTTATAGGAATAATTTGTTTATTTTTATCTTGTGTAATATTACTAACGTTCCAAGGTCGAGAATTTATGCCGACTTTAAAAGAAGAATCAATTATGTTTAGAGTTACAGCTATTCCTGGAACAAGTCTTACTCAATCAATTAATGCAGCACAAGAAATTGAGAAATTTATTTTACAAGAATATCCTAAAGATATAACTTCTGTATTATCTATGATAGGGAGAAGTGAAAAAGGAGAAACAGCTCAACCAAATTATATGGAGTTATTACTTACATTAAATGGTAAGATTAAAAATTTAGAATCATTAACAAATGATTTAAATGAGAAAGTTTCTACTAAATTTAATTATTTACAGTTTACTCCAACACAGCCAATTGCTATGAGAGTAGAAGAATTATTAGAAGGGGTAAAAGCTGAATTAGCAATTAAGGTTTTTGGAGAAGATCAAGAACAATTAAACAAAATAGCTAGTGAAATTAAGGAAAAGATCTCAAATGTTAGTGGAGTTGAAGGAATTGAATTAGAATCACAATTAGGACAAGCACAGATTAAAATCGAACCAAATTATTTAGCATTAGCAAGGTATGGTATTAATATCGATGAAGTAATGCAAGTAATTAAGAATGGGATAGGCGAAGAAGAAATTACAGAAAAGATTGAAGGTATAAAACGTTTTGGTATTGTTGCAAAAATAAAAGATGCCAAAAAAGATATTGATAGCATCAGAAAGATTAGCTTACGTTCTTCATCAGGTTCTATTGTTAATTTAGAACAAATTTGTGACATAAGTGTTGTCCAAGGAGCATCTTTTATAAAAAGAGAAGATTTAAATAGATATTTAGTTTTATCAATTGAAGTAGATGGAAGAGATATTGCATCATTTGTTAAAGAAGCTGATGAGATTATAAAAAAAGAAACTAGTATTCCTTCTGGATATTATATATCATGGGTAGGTGATTTTAAAAATATGCAAGAAGCAACTAATAAGTTAATGATAATTATACCATTGACAATTTTACTTGTAATGTTACTACTATTTATGGCATTCAATTCTTTTAAAAAAGTAGGATTAATCTTACTTAATGTTCCATTTGGCTTAATTGGAGCTATTATAGCATTATCAATTAGTGGTGTATATTTATCTGTATCTGCAATTGTGGGATTTATAGCTATTTTTGCAATAGCTGTTTTAAATGGAATTGTTTTAGTAAGTTTTATAGATGAATTAAGAGATAAATATCCACATACAAATTTAAAAGTATTATTAAAAGATGCGACACTTCTTAGATTAAGACCTGTTTTAATGACTGCGTTTACTACTTTGTTTGGTATTTTACCTTTATTATTTGCCACAGGTGTTGGTAGTGAAATTCAATATCCGTTAGCCGTTGTTGTTGTTGGAGGAGTAATTAGTTCTACAATACTTACTCTTTTAATATTACCTTCAACATATTTTTTATTTTATGAAAAATCACATTATGTTGAACAAAATAAAAATTTAAATCAATAAAAAATCAAAAGGATAAAAATGAAAAATTTATTAAAAATATTATTAGTATTAGGAATTTTATTCAGTGGAAGTACATACTTAAATGCAAAAGATATATATTTATCACAGCAAACTAGCAAAGATTATGGTGTTTTAGTAAAAGTGTATGATGAATTAAAATTAGGTGATAATAAAATTAATGTAAAAGTTTTTTATAAAACTAAAGCATTAGATGGAGTAAATGTTAATTTTAAGCTATATAAACCTAATGGAGAAATAATTGAATACAAAAGTAATACAGCAAATGAGAATTACAATTATGTATTTAATATAAATCTTGAAGAAAAAGGTGAATATACATATGTTATTACATACAATGTGATGACAGGTGGAGTTACTCGGGATTCAAAAGGTTCTTTTAAATTATAAATTTTTTTTGTTATTTAGAGAATATTAGTTATTTTTTAGAAGTGAGAAAAATTCTTTCTCTCTTCTAATGTTACTAAAATATATGAATTCTTATTAATATCTTTAGAAGTGATAACTTTTTTATTGTTGTAGGTAAAATATATGTTTTAATTTATTTTATTACCCTATATACTGAATGTAAGTAAATATTTATAATTATTTAATTTGAATAAGATTTTAGGAAACCATATGATTCTTTTTCATGGAAAATTGTATTACAAACCAAGTTAACTAGTCTAGATTATGAATTTCTAAACTCCTTAAGAGTTTAGAAATCTTTTGCGGAACTAAAATGCTCCTTGTTTTAAACAAACTATCAAATCCCCATTTAACATGAGTTAATTCTATAATATTATTTCTTAAAATCTACATATGAAATGACTCCAGTATAGTTCATAAATATTTTTCTAGCAATATTATTTATATTCAAAGTTACAAATAATCTTTTATTGTTTTTCTTATTTATTGATTTTAATTCAATTTTATTATTACCATTTGTAATATTTCCACCTCCATTAAAAACATAATATTTCTTTGTTCTTTTCTGTATTGATCCGGTAACAGAAAATAGGACACAAAATTCTAAACATTCTCTTCCTCAACCTCTAAATTTTGGAACAAAATTATAAAATCTAACTCATTATCTTTATAACCTTTATTTAGAGATATAATTTGTTCCAAAAAATGTTCAAAAACTAGAATTTAGAGATTCGCTCAAACCCTTAGGACTTTTTGAACAACAAAAGTCACTTTTTAAGTCATAAGTTTAAAGATTGATCCAGTCTACTCTCAAACAATATTACCAACTGAGAATAAAGGGAGCTAAAACGCTCCATCCTTACCATCTATTTTTGCACCAGCTTTAATTTGTTCCAGTGCTTCTGTTAAATCAAATGTTTGATTCATTTTTCAATCCTTTAGAATAAATTCTATCAGACTGACACAAAATTTCTAACACTCCCCCGTTTTTTGAAAAACTTAATTTCTATATTATAGAAATATTTAACCTTTTACCTAATGCGTGAGTAGCACTTTCTAATGTACTTAGTGTTAAAGAGCTATTATCAGGATTGAGTAATCTATTTACTACAGCACGACTTGTATTCATCATCTCAGCCATTTTTGTTTTAGTAATATTTTGTGCTTTCATCTCTTGCTCTAATTGATAAGCAATAACTCTTTTTATAGCTATATCATTAGTTTCTTCATATATTCCATCTTCTTTTAAAAAATCACTAAAATCGGTTCCTATATGTTTATTTTTCATCACATTCTCCTGTATCAATCTTTTTTCTTCTTTCTATTGCTGTATTTTTTTCTTTTTCTGGAAGCTTTTGATCTTTTTTAATAAAAGCATGTAAAAGAATCATACAATCTTTATAAATTGTAAATATCACCCTTGCTATTTTATCACTGGCTAATTTACTTCTAACTTCCCAAAGTTTATATTTAGTATCTATTTTTCTAACTAAAGGCATACCTATAGGGAATCCAAACTCCACTGTTTGAATATCTGCACCAACAATTTTTCTATCTTCTTTATCAAGTGTCAGTAGCCAATCTCTTACAGGCTCATTACCATTCTCACTTTTAAAAAATCTAACAGCTATAATCTTTTCCATTTAAAACCTTGTCATTAAATTATTGTATCAAAAAAGATACACTATGTCAATATATAAATTTTGTATTCTATATATCATATTTTAAAAATTCGGTATTTCCGATTTTCTCCTATAATTTTTCATCGTTTATAGAGTACAAATTATTTAATGCGTTTTGCGTACCTTGATGCAGTTCTACTTTTGCATATCTTTCTGTCATTTGAAGTCTACTATGACTCATAAGCTTTTTAACATCTAATATATTAACATGAGGATTTTTTACTAAATGTGTTGCAAAAGTATGTCTAAATGTATAAAATGTTACACGATGTTTCCTATCATTATTATCTAATCCTTGATTGAATAAATCATCAAGTAGTGGCTGAATCTGTCTTTTTATTCCCTCATAACTTATAGGTCGAGTGGTTATTGTTTTTGGATTATCAGGATGAAATATATAGTCATCTGCATTTAAATCTTTTGTGGCTTCAATAAGTTGTTTGTATAAAGAATCTATTAAAGGAACAGGGTATCGTTTTCCTTTTTTAAGTGCAGGAAATGTTAAAGTTCTATTTGCAATATCAAAATCTTTTTTTTGTGTAGTTATTATAGCTTTTGGTCTTGCACCAGTACCAAGTGCAACAGCCACATACAAATAAGCCTTTGGTTTATGAATTAGACATTCAAATAGATGTTTAATCTCATTTGTAGATAAAACTCTTTCCCTTTCATTTTCTGGATCTTTCATAGATATTTTTTGTAAAGGATTTATTACTCTTTCAAGTTCTTTAAATTCTTTAATTCCATAATTGACAACTGCTTTAAATGTAGCGTGATAACTGTTTATTGAAGCTTGTTTATAATCTTTTTTGAAACTTTTTAACCATTTTTCTACAGCTTCTTTAGTTATCTCATCAACTGGCATTTTACCAAAGTATGGTTCCACTTTATTTTGATATTTAAAAAGAGATTCTTTAAAAATATTTAATTTTGCCCTCATTTCATAATCTGCAAAATATTTATTAGCTACAGCATTAAGAGAGATTTTTTTTACTGCTTTTCTTTTTTTTATAAAATCAGGTTCATCACCATCTAATTTTAGCTTGTTGATAGTTTCTATTCTTTTACGATTTGCAAAAGATTCATTTATATTGTGAGAAGCTAGACCAACTTTTATCCACTTCTTTTTTCCTTCTAAATTTTTATATGTAAATTCAAATACTCTATCACCATCTTCTAATTCTCTATAATAAACACCAGTATATTTTTTAGATTTTATACGCTTTGCCATGTCATCTCCGTGCTACCCCATTGCTACCCTTTTTGCAAATTTTTAGCGATTTAGGTACATTTTTATAAAGTTTATATTATCGAAGAAGTTGTTTAAAACCCCTTAAATAAAGGGTTTTATAGGTTTATGAAGTTTTATGGATTTTATATGTTTAATGATTATCAATCATTAGTATCATATAAATCTTTTCCTTTTTTTTGAGTTTTGTATTATAACAATAATAAAGTTTGTTTATCTTAAAAAGCTTTGTTTATTTTTATGATAATCATTCTTAATATTAAGATTAATTAAAGAATAAACATATTAACATTCCATATAAATATAATTTGGAATAAAAAAGGAAATTCAAATGATTAAAAAATTAGCTTTAAGTGCAATAGTTTTAGCCTCGTCACTATTTGCATCTCAAGAAGTAAATGTTTATTCTCAAAGACATTATGACTCTGATAAAATATTACTTAAACAATTTGAAGAAAAAACAGGTATTAAAGTAAATGTTGTAACTGCAAAGGCAGAAGAACTTGTATCAAAATTAGCTATTGAAGGGTCTAATACACCAGCTGATGTTTTAATAACTGCCGATATTGGAAATTTATATGAAGCAAAAACTAGAAATTTACTTCAACCTATCGACTCTAAGGTTTTATTAGAAAATATTCCTTCTCATTTAAGAGATGATCAAAATGAATGGTTTGCACTTACAAAAAGAGCAAGAGTTTTTGTATATAACCCAGCAAAAGTGAATCCAGCTGATTTAAGTGATTATTTAAGTCTTGCTGATGGAAAATTTAAAGGAAAAGTTATTACAAGATCATCAACAGCTGCATATAATAAATCATTATTAGCATCTATTATTGCTCATAATGGAGAAGAAAAAGCTTTAGAATTTACAAAAGGTTTAGTAAATAATTTTGCCTATGATCCAAAAGGTGCAGATAGAGACCAAATTAGAGCAGTTGCTGCAGGTGATGCAGATATTGCTATTGTTAATACTTATTACCTTGGTGTAATGTTAAATGGTGAAGACAAAAAAGATGTTGATATTGCAAAAAGCTTAAAAATATTTTTCCCTGTTCAAAATACAACAGGAACACATATAAATATTTCAGGTGCTGGAGTTACTAAATATGCTAGAAATAAAGAGAATGCAGTTAAATTGATTGAATTTTTAAGTTCAGTGGAAGCACAAGGAATTTTTGCAGAAGCAAACCATGAATATCCAGCAAATCCAAAAGCTAAAATTTCTACAACGGTTTCTTCTTGGGGAACATTTAAAGAAGATGTAATACCATTAAATAAAGTTGGAGAAAATAGCAAAAAAGCTGTTGAAATCGCGACAAAAGGAAATTGGAAATAAACAGATTAAAATACTACATAACACCATTTATTGGTGCATGTATAGCACTACCAATACTAGCACTACTTATTTTTTATATTCTTAAAGGAAATTTTAATATCCAATTTCTTTTAGGAGATATTATAAATAAATATATTACTGATACTTCTATTTTAGTTCTTGGAACTTTTTTCTTAGTAGTAATACTTGGAACAATAAGCTCATATCTAAGTGCTAGATTTGAATACTTTGGTGATAAAATCTTTGCACTTTTATTTGTACTACCATTAGCTTATCCAGCATATATTCTGGGTTACACTTATGTTGGTTTTTTTGAATATAGAGGTATTTTATCTGATATCTTAGGTAATTCTACAATTAAATTTAATATTTTAAATATATATGGAGCTATATTTATTTTTGGAATTGCAATGTTTCCTTATGTTTATATTCTAGCTCGTGTATCATTTTCTTCAATCTCTTCAACAGTTTGTGAACTTGTATCATTACATAAAATTCATCCTGTAAAAGCATTTTTTAAAGTCTATTTACCTTTAGCCTATCCAGCAATTTTTGCAGGAAGTATCTTAGCTATCATGGAAACACTAAGTGATTATGGAACAGTTTTATATTTTGGTGTTGAAACTTTTAGTGTGGGAATTTTTAAAAGTTGGTTTGGATATGCAGATTTAGCTCAAGCTATAAATGTGGCAATTATTTTACTTGTATTTGTGTTTGGTATTTTATGGACAGAGAGTTTAATTAGAAAAAAATATAGATTTACAAGCTCAACTTTTAGCGGTAAAAAAGCTTCAAAAATCAAACTTACTGGAAAATATAATTTACTTGCTTTTTTAATCTCATTTTTTATATCAACAATTACACTTTTTATTCCAACATCTGTTTTAGTTTATTGGTTTATTCTTGATATAAATCATCTTGATTTTTCTACTTTTGACTATTTATTTAATACCTTGAGTTTAAATATCATTTCATCGATGATAATCATATTTTTATCTTTTTTTGTTGTTTATATGCTGAGATTTTATCCTTCAAAAATAGGAACTATTACTCATAAATTATCAATTTTAGGTTATTCAATTCCTGGGGCTGTTGTGGGAGTTGGATTATTAATTATAAGTAATTTTATTGATAATTCTATTGGTCACGCAATTTTTAATGGCACATTTTTTATTTTGATATTTGCTTATGCCACAAGATATTTTGCTTCAAGTATTGGCTCAATAGAAAATGGTTTTAGTAAAATTGATTCAACTATTGATGATGCAACAAAGATATTTGGTAAAAGTGAATCAAATAATATATTTAGGGTTTATTTACCTTTGATGAAGCCGTATATAATAAGTGGATTTTTAATCCTATACATTGATATAGCAAAAGAGTTACCAGCAACTTTAATATTAAGACCATTTAATTTTGACACCCTTGCTATTAGAATTTATGAACTAGCAAGCAATGAGATGCTTTATAAAGTTGGTTTTCCATCTTTAGTTCTTATATTAACCACAGCTGTTGCTGTTTTATTACTTAATTCAAGATTTGTGAGAAGAAAAATATGAAAAAAATTGTAGATATAAAAAATCTAAAAAAAGTATTCTGTAAGGGAAATATTTGTGTTGCCAATGACATTAATCTTTTCATAAATGAAGGTGAAATTTTTACTATACTTGGAAAAAGTGGAAGTGGAAAAACAACTTTTTTAAGAATGATTGCAGGTCTTGAAACACCTGATAATGGTCAAATTACAATAAATAAAAAAGAAGTTTTTTCTAATAATCTAAATCTTCCACCAAAAGATAGAAGTATTGCTGTAGTTTTTCAAAACTATGCCCTACTTCCACATCTTTCAATTGCATCAAATATAACTTTTGGAAGTGATGTTTCAAAAGCAGATTTAGAAGAAGTTTTAGAAAAAACAAAATTAAAAGGTCAAGAAAATAAACTTCCACATGAACTTAGTGGTGGTCAACAACAAAGGGTTGCACTCGCACGTGCAATCATCACTAAACCAAAAATTTTACTTTTAGATGAACCATTAAGTAATATTGATACTGAATTAAGAGTTTTACTAAGGGTTGAATTAAAAGAGATGATTAAATCATTTGGTATAACTGCTTTGTTTATAACACATGATAAAGAAGATGCTTTTTATCTATCAGATAGAATTGCAATTATGCATGGAGGAGATATTTTACAAGTGGGAAGTGCTAAAGAAATTTATCATCATCCAGCTGATTTATATTGTGCAAATTTTTTAGGCAAAATGACTAAAATTTCACAAAATAGCTATATAAGACCTGAACATATAAATATTTCTCCAAATGGAAAGTATGATGCAATTATAAAAAGTATAGTTTTTTATGGTAGTTTTTACGAAATAATAATTAAAACACAAAATGAAGAGTTATTGGTTCATAGTTTTGATGATAATCTTGAAGTTAATCAAAATATAAAATATGATTTTCAGGGAGAGATTTTAACTTTTTAGCTTCTTTAATTAAAAAGAAGCTAAAAAATATTAAGAATTAATCTTCTTCAGTAACTGCACCAGCTGGTTGCAATACTGCTAAATAATCTTTAAATCTTTCTTGACCTAAATTGTCAGCTTTATAATCATTTATCAATTGCTCAACATAAGATACTATTCCATTTGCTGGAACTTTTACTCCTACTTTTCTTGCAATTCTACTTTTACTTGTTCCTTCTAGGTTTCCACCCAATAAAACTTCATAACCTTCAACTCTTTCACCTTCGTGTCTAATCATTGCTCCAACAAATCCAATATCTGAAATTTGAGGTTGAGAACAACCATTTCCACACCCTGAAATAGAGATAGTTACATCTTCTGTAAATTCTGGGAATTTTTCTTCAAGCTCAACTAATACTTTTTTAGCAAACTCTTTAGTTTCTGTAATACCAAATTTACAGAACTCTTTTCCTGTACAAGATTGTAATCTAGCTCTAAAAGGAGTTGGTTTATATGGATATCCAAGTGCCGCAAATTCATCTGCTAAAGCTTGAACTACCTCATCTTTTACACCGTAAACTATAAAATTTTGAGTAGCTGTTAAAGATAAACCTTCAACTTCATATTTTTTACAAATATCATACATTGCTTGGAAATCAGTTCCTGCAACTCTTCCAGAATTTGTAGCAAATCC
>CAZDFZ010000029.1:0-13090 GCA_964504855.1 uncultured Aliarcobacter sp. | reverse complement strand
TGTTTGTGGTGTTGATATGATACCATCAAAACGAGGACCACTTGTAATGGAAGTTAATTCAAGTCCTGGTTTAGAAGGAATAGAGAAATCGACAAATATTAATATTGCAGCTAGAATTATGGATTTTATAGAAAAAAGTGTAAAACCAAAATGTCCAATAAATCCTCAAAAAAGAAAACTAAAAAAAGATAAAATTGGTGCATAAAGTAAAAAAGATTTATTAATTTAAAAAGGTATAACGTGAATAAGATAATTTTTTTATTTTTATTTAGTGCAATTAGTGTTTTTGCATTTGAAGAACTAAATATGGATAATTTTGAAAATAAAATAAAAGGTAAAAATGTAATTATAGATTTTTACGCTCCTTGGTGCCCACCTTGCAAAATTGTTGCAAATAATTTAGACAATTATGATGCAACTAAAGCAAAAAATATTGAAATATATAAAGTTAATGTGGATGATCAGTTACCTCTTGCAAAAAAATATGGAGTTTCAAAACTTCCTACATTGATATATTTTAAAAATGGAAAAGTTGTTAAAGATTATGTTGGTGTATTAAGTTCAGAAGAGTTAGCTCAAGCATCAAAAGAAAATTTTAAATAAAGATAATTTATGAAAAGAATTTTATTATTATTGCTTGTAACTTTTGTTTATTCATTTTCGTCTACAGCATTTGCTCAAAAATTTTTAGAACCAAATGAGGCTTTTAAACCTATTTTTCTCAAAAGTAAAAATAGTTTAGATTTTAAATTAGAGTTAGGAACAAATATATATTTGTATGATGATAAAATAAAAGTTTTTATTAATAATCCTCAGAAAATAGAAATTACAAAAGAATTAAATATTCCAAAAGCGGTTGCTTATCAAGAATTTATGGTTCATTTTGATGTTTTAAATTTGTCAATTCCTTATGAATTATTAAAATCAAAAGTTGACTTAAAAGAGTACGAAATTGAAGTTAAATTTCAAGGATGTTCTAAAGAAGGACTTTGTTATGCACCAATTGGTGAAAAATATAAATTAACTTTAGAAGATTCTAAATTAAAAAATGAAACTGTAGAAATAAAAAAAGAGGCACTAGAATCAACAAATTTAAATGAAACAGATTTAATTGCAAATAGTTTGAAAAATAATAATTTACTATTGGTATTAGCAACTTTTTTTGGTTTTGGATTGTTGTTATCTTTAACACCTTGTGTATTTCCTATGATTCCAATTTTGTCTTCAATAATTGTTGGAGCTTCAAAAAATGAGAGTATGACAGCTACAAAAGGATTTTTATTATCTTTAGTTTATGTTCTTTCTATGAGTGTAGCTTATACTATTGCTGGAATTATTGCTGGGATATTTGGTGCGAATTTGCAAGTTGCATTACAAAATCCTTATGTATTAGTTGTATTTTCACTTATTTTTGTTGCCCTTGCTTTTTCAATGTTTGGATTTTATGAAATAAAACTTCCAGAGTTTTTACAAACAAGATTAAATAAAAGTACATCAGGGAAGCAAAATCAAGGGCTAGTAGGAATTGCAATTATGGGATTTTTATCAGCATTGATTGTGGGACCTTGTGTTGCACCACCACTTGCAGGTGCTTTGGTTTATATAGGTCAAACAGGTGATGCAGTTCTTGGAGGAATGGCACTTTTTGTTATGAGTTTAGGAATGGGAGTTCCTCTTTTGCTTATTGGACTAGGAGCTGGAAGATTTATGCCAAAACCAGGTGGTTGGATGGAAGGTGTGACTAAATTCTTTGGAATAGTAATGTTAGGTGTTGCTATTTGGCTTTTAAATAGAGTTTTAGATGGTTCAACAATAATTGCTTTATGGGTTTTATTAATTTTAGGAACAGCTTTATATCTTAAAACTTTAGGACATGGTACGGCAGATTTAGTTAGTTCATTTTTATTTATTGCTGCTGTTGTACTAATAGTTGGAATTATAAGTGGAGCAAAAGATCCATTAAATCCTTTTGAGAAATTAACAATTTTACAAAGCAAACCAGCTGCAAATGAATTAGTTTTCAAAAAAGTAAAAAATATAGCAGAGCTTGAAATAGCTATCAAAAACTCAGATAAACCTGTGATATTAGACTTTTGGGCTACTTGGTGTGTGGCTTGTAAAGAGTTTGAAGAGATTACTTTTAAAGATGAAGCAGTTATAAAAAAACTTCAAAACTTCACACTACTTCAAGTTGATGTAACACAAAATAGTGATGATGATAAAGCTATGCAAAAAATGTTTGAAGTTGTTGGACCTCCAGCTATCATTTTTTGGGATGATAAAAAACAGATGGTTCAAAGTGCTAAAATAGTTGGATATAAAAATCCAAAAGAGTTTTTAGAGATTATTAATAAAAATTTCCAATAACTTGTCTTATAATAAATCCTTTTAAGAGGATTTATTATGGAATTTGGTTTTGAATTTTTAGCTATTTTATCAGTTATACTATTTTTCTCTGCATTAGTTCAAGGAAGTATCGGTTTTGGTTTTCCTTTGATTTCTACTCCACTTCTTGCAATGATTACAGATATGAAAACAGCTGTTTTATATGTGGTAATCCCAACTTTACTGATAAATGTATTTTCACTTTTTAGCGAAGGTGATATTTTAAAAGCATTTAAAAGATTTTATCCACTTGCTTTAATGGCTATGATTGGAAGTGCTATTGGTACACAAATACTTATTTATAGTAGTTCTGAATTTTTTAAATTGTTGTTGGCAATATCAATTTTCTTCTATTTAGCTATTCAAAAATTTAAATTTGAGATGAAATGGGTAAATGAAAAACCTACATTTTCAATAATCTTTTTTGGTTTTGTTGCTGGGATTATTGGTGGATTAACAAATGTTATGTCTATGATTTTAATAATATATTCTTTAGAAGCAAAACATACAAAAAAAGAGGTAATCCAATCTGCAAATTTTTGCTTTTTATTTGGAAAGTTAGTTCAAGTTATAATTTTTACTTTACACGGTTCTTTTACACAAGAGGTTTTAAATGCTTCAGTGTTAAGTTTGTTTGTGGTGGGAATTGCTGTGATTATAGGAATTAAGATTAAAAATAAAATACCACAAGATAATTACAATAAAATCATAAAAGCTTTTCTATTTTTGATGGCAGTTGCACTTGTTTATCAAACACTTTATTAAAAGAGAGAAAATCTCTCTTTTAATATTTTTAGATGAATATGAAAGCACCTATTATCATAACTGCTAGATATAAAGTACCAAACATAGCCCCTAATGCCCACCATTTTCCTTGAGATATATATCCAGCTCCATACCATATAGGAGATGGCCCTGTTCCATATGGAGTTATAATTCCCATTACTCCAAGACTTCCAGCAAGAATAATAGTAAATGGTACAACTTGCTCAGGTGTTAAAAGATTTATAGCAATTGCCATAAATATAGGAACAAGTGCTGTAACGTGTGCTGTTACACTAGCAAAGAAATAGTGTAGCACAAAGAACAATACAAGCAGAGAAACTATAAGTGCAGTTGGACTCATACCAGCTAGCATAGTTTGAGTATTTGCTCCAATCCATGTTAAAACTCCAACTTTTTGAAGACCTGCTGCCATTGCAACTAAAGATGAGAACCAAATAAGAACATCAAATGCAGCTTTATTTGAAATTAAATCATCCCATGAAATAACATTTGTTAGAACCATAATAGACACAACAGATATTGCAACGGTTGTAGAGTCCACACCTAATTCAGTTCCATATATCCATAAAACTAAAGCAACAGTAGCAAGTCCTGCCATAAGATACTCTTTAAATGTAACAGGTCCTAAAGCTTTAAGCTCTTCCGCTGCCCAAGCTGGTGCTTCTGGAGATTTTTTTTGCGTTGGAGGATATACCACATAAGTAAGCCAAGGAGTTATTAAAAATAGTGGAATCATAAGTGGTAACATAACAGATGCCCACTCTACCCATGTAATTGCATGACCTGAGCTTTTTGTAATCAAATCAACTGCTAGTAAATTTGGAGCAAGTGCTGTTAAAAACATAGAACTTGTAATACAAGTAGTTGCAATTGCTACCCATGAGATATATGAACCCAATTTTCTTGGATCTTTATCTGGATAAGAGTCAAAAATATGAGGAATATTAATAGCAACTGGATATACAGAACCACCACTTCTTGCCGTATTTGATGGCATAAATGGAGCTAAAACTAAATCTGAAAATGCAACAGCATAACCAAGACCAAGAGAGCTTTTACCCATATATTTAATCATAATAAGTGATACTCTTTTTCCAAGACCTGTTTTTTTGTAACCTAATGCAAACATAAATGCTGCAAAAATTAGCCAAATAACACTATTTGAAAATCCAGATAATGCCCAAGCGATACCATCTTTTGGACTACCTATAAGTCCTAAAAGTGCCACAAGTGAAATACCTGTAAAACCTACAAGTGCAGCTGGAACTGGCTCTAAAATAAGACCAATTACTACAGCAAAAAATACGCCTAAGAAGTGCCAACCATTTTGAGTTAATCCTGTTGGTGCTGGTATAAACCATAAGATGGCTAATACAGCAACTGGGATAATCATTTTTATAGCTTTGCTAGACATGAATTCTCCTTTTTTAAAGTTTTCTATAGTGAAATTATAAGATAGGGCAGGGGATAAAAATAGGACTTTTTTGTTAGAATCGACAAATGAGATACTTAATACTATTTTTTTTAATACTAACTACATTATTTGCAAATAACTCAAAAGAGATTTTACTTCTGCATTCATATAACAGTGGATTAAAATGGAGTGATGGAATAACTTCTGGTATAAAAGAAGTTTTTGATAAATATCCAGATTATGAACTTACGATTGAGTATATGGATAGTAAAAAAATAGATACAAAAGAGTATTTACAAAGTTTAACTTCACTTTATGAGAAGAAGTTTTCAAATAGAAAATATGATGTGATTATTACTGCTGATAATTATGCCTATGAGTTTGCCCTGCAAAATCATAAAAAATTATTCAATAATTCAAATATAGTTTTTTGTGGAGTTGAAAACTTTGTTAAAAGCTCTATACCAAAAGACTTAGAAAAATATATAACAGGTGTTGTTGAATATAAAGATATAAAAAACAATATCAAACTAATAAAAGAACTAATCCTAAATCTAAATACCATATACATAATAAGTGATAGTGCATACTCTTCTTTAGCCATAAAAGAGCAAATTTTAGAAGATATAAAAGAGTTTGAAAAAGATACAAAAATCATATTTGATAATCAAATTGATATGGATACTTTAAGCCAAAAAATAAACTCTTTGCCACAAAATAGTGCAGTTTTATTTACAAGTTTATATAAAGATAAAAATGAAAAATATATTACATATTCACAAATACGAGATTTTTTTAATAGTTCAAAATATCCTATATTTGCCTTAAATAAAATTCATTTAGGTGAGGGAATTGTTGGTGGTATTATGGTAAATCCACTTGAACAAGGGATTTTGACTGCTAAAAAAAGTGTTGAAGTAATCGAGGGTAAAAAACCAAATGAGATAGATATTTCAATACCAAATTCAAAATACTATTTTGATTATGAAGTTTTAAAAAAGTATAAGATTGATAGTTCAAAAATTCCTGTTTTATCAACTGTTATAAATTCGCCTGAGAACTTTTTTGAAAAAAATAGAAAATTTATCGATAGTGCTTTTGTACTTATGCCGTTGTTGATTTTGCTAATTATTGGGCTTATTGTAAATATCTTTAAAAGGGTTAGTTTAGAGATAAAATTAGTTGAGCAAAGTAAGCTTGATAATGTACTTTTAAACAATATTAGAGGTGCTATTTTTTGGAAAAGTAAAGAAAATAAGCTTCTTGGTTGTAATGAAGCATTTTGTAAATTGGTGGATTTGCAAAAAGAGCAAATTTTAGGAAAAGATATAAATGAGATAGTTCCAGAGCTTTGTTCTAAAATAAACAAATATGATTTTTTTATCCATGAGTTTGAAACAACAATTAAAATTAAAAATCAAATACTAAATGTTTTGATTAGAAGAAAACAGTATTTTAATAAAAAAGATGAAGAAGCAGGAGTAGTAACTGTAATTCATGATATAACTGATTTTAAAAAGCTTCAAGAACAAAATAAAAAAGATGAACAGTTTATAATCCAACGTTCAAAGCTCTCTGAAATAGGGGAGATGATGACTTCAATCGCCCATCAGTGGAAAGCTCCTTTGATAGAGATTTCTACAATTGCTCAAGAGCTTTTATATAAAAGAAGTAAAAAAGAGTTCTCAAAAGAGGATGCTCAAGAGTTTGTATATGAGATTATGACTCAGGTTTCATATATGACAAAAACCATAGATGATTTTAGAGATTTTATAAAACCATCTTTGAAAAAAAGCAGATTTGAAATAAACTCTTCAATAGATGAGCTATTAAAAATAATAGAACATAATATAAAATACAACTACATAAAAATAGATGTTAGTTACGAAAATAACCAGATATTTAAAGTATTTGGTTATGAAAATGAGTTTAAACAAGCGATTTTAAATATCATAAATAATGGAAAAGATGCTATTTTAAAAAGAAGATTAACTCAAAAAGTTGATGGTTTAATAAGAATCAATGTTTATTCAAAAAATAGTGATATTTGTATAGAAATCAAAGACAATGGAATAGGAATTGAAGAGGAAAAACTTGAAAAGATATTTGAACCATTTTTTACAAGTAAGGAAAATGGTGATGGATTTGGATTGTATATGGTAAAACTAATTATTGAAGATAAAATGAATGGAAAAATAAAGGCCATAAAATCTGATAATGGAGCAAATATTTTGATTACATTAAAAAGTGAAGAAGTATAAAAATGAAAGTTTTATTACTTGAAGATAATAAAAGATTGTCAAATCTCATAATTGAAGTACTTGAAGAGAAAAACTATAAAATAGATTGGTTTGAAGATGGAAAGATGGCACTTGAAGCTATGTACAATGGCTATGATTGTTTTATTTTAGATATAAATGTGCCTAGTGTTGATGGGCTTAGCTTTTTAAAAGAGTTAAGAGTTATGAATAAATCAACACCTGCAATTATAATTAGTGCAAATGTTGAGCTTGAAACCATAAAAGATGCCTATATAAAAGGGTGTGATGAGTATATAAAAAAACCTTTTTATATTTATGAATTGGAATTAAAACTAGATAAGTTATGTAAAAAAGAGAATAGTTCTATAAAACTTCCAATGGATTTTGTTTATGTTATGGAAAAAGAGAAGCTGTTTGATGAGAAAAATGAAGAGGTAAAACTTGCAAAAAAAGAGATTTTACTTTTTAATTTATTTGTAAAAAATCTTGAAAAAGTAATCACTTTTGAGCAAATAGAACAGTATGTTTGGGAAGGTGATTTAACCACAAATGAGAATATTAGAGCACTAATAAAAAGGCTTAGAAAAAAACTTCCAAATGATACGATAATCTCTCAAGGTGGAATGGGATATATTTTAAATACCAATAAAACTCTTTAAAACAAGGGCTTTATATATAAGATTTGTTATACTTCCAAAAATTTAAATAAAGGCTTTATGTGAACTTTGAAACTATTTTAGGAAGTGTGGATTTTTTAGAGTTTTTAAGAGGTAAAAAAGCAACTTTTTTACTAAGTGGTAGTGTTACAAAAACTTGTGAAATTCCAAATATCTCACAAGCTGGAATCCCTGGAAAACTATATCTTACACCAACACTTGATGCTGAGTTTTTATGTACAAAGCAAGTAAAATCTATGCCAGATATTGCTCAAACTCCAAAAGGTGTTCCAACACCAGCACTTATTACGAGAGCAGTTCATGAATTGGCTTCATTTAATAATATTGAGATTTTAAATCTTGGAATGAGTGTAGAGCCTAAAATAGACTATTTTAAAATCCATAATTTTGATATAAAAGAGAGCCAAAATATAGCAACAGGTGCAAATATCAATGCTATGGAAGTTTTCCAAAAAGGTTTAGAGTTTGGTCAAACTTATAAAACAAATGATGATTATGTGATATTAGCAGAGACAATTCCAGCAGGGACTACAACAGCAAATGCAACGGGATTGGGATTATCTTATGATTGTGAGGGATATTTTTCAAGTTCATACAAAAACAATCCAAGTGATATAAAAAATCAAACTATAAAAGAGGCTTTAGCTAGAGTTGATTTAAAGGGTGATATATTTGAAATTCTTTCAAATGTAAGTGATAATATGATTATTTTTAATGCAGGATTTATCCTAGGAAGTAGAGCAAATAATCTTAAAATTGTAATAGCTGGTGGAACACAAATGGCAGCAGTATTACTGACAGTAAACTCTATTTTAAGAAGTATGGGTGGAGAGATTGACTCGTCTAATCTTGCACTTTGTACAACAAAATGGATAAACAAAGACGAAAATTCAAATATAAAAGCACTTTTAGAGCAACTTGATTTTCCTATAAATGCCTATGCTAGTGATTTTGATTTTTCACTTTCAAATCATCCAGCTTTAAAACTTTATGATGAGGGTGAAGCAAAAGAGGGAGTTGGTTGTGGAGGAGCTTTATGTTATGCTTCAATCAATGGTATTTCAAAAGAGAATTTAACAAAAAAAATAGAGAGCTTTTTAGGAGCTTAAAATGAAAAAATTAATCGCGCTATTTCTACTTGGAAGTGTAATGTCACAAGCTTGGATGATACAAGATGATCCATATTATAAACATAGAAAAAGTCAATTTGAGCAACTTATGAATAATGAACGATATGAAACAATGATGCTTGGTGATTCTATCACTGATGAGGGACAATGGGATGAGTTATTGGACAATACAAAAGTTCAAAACAGAGGAATTAGTGGCGATACAACTGATGGTGTATTAGATAGACTAAATAGTATTAGTAAAGGCATCAAACAAGTATTTATAATGATTGGTGTGAATGATATTATGAGGGGGAAAGAGGTTGATGAGGTTTATGCAAATTATCTAAAAATCATCCAAACTTTCAAAGATAAAAACATAAAAGTATATATCCAATCAACTTTATATATAGGGGAGAGTAGAAAAGCTAATTTCAATCCAAAAATAGAAGAACTTGATAAGAAACTTGAAAAATATGCAAGTGAAAATCAAATCACATTTATAAACTTAAACCCAATTCTTGCACCACAAAAGGTGTTAAAAAAAGAGTTCACATCGGATGATTTACATTTAAATGGAACTGCTTATAAGCTTTGGACAGAGCAAATTAGAAAATATTTTTAGGAAAGAATTTTTATGGAAACATTTATCTCTACATTTTTAAAAATATTTTTTATGATGACACCATTTTTGGTATTAACAGTATTTTTAACAATAACTCAAGATTCGACAGTAAAACAAAGAAGAATGTTGGCTGTTAAAGTGACTGTTTCTGTAATTATTACTAGTTTTGTTTTACTTTTTTTTGGGAAATATATATTTACTATTTTAGGAATTACCTTAGATGCTTTTAGAATAGGTGCGGGTGCATTACTTTTTTTAACAGCTATTGATTTAGTAAAAGGGGTACAACATCACTCACAAATAGAAGATAAAGAGATTTCTCAATTAGCAGTTGTTCCTTTGGCAATTCCAATGACAATAGGACCTGGAACTACGGGAATTTTACTTTTAATGGGTGCTTCATTTGATGATATTCCAGCTTTTATTACAGGGGCTTCAGCGCTTTTATGTGCAGTATTTGTAATAGGTTTTATGTTGTATAGTTCAAGTTTGATTGAAAAATTAGTAGGAACAGAAGGGCTTCAAGTTATCTCAAAAATTACAGGACTATTTTTAGCTGCACTTTCTGCTCAAATTATTTTTACTGGTATTAAAAACTTTTTAGGATTACAATGAAAATATTTTATTTTGGTGGTCAAAAATCTGGTAAAACAAAAGCTGGAATAAGAAAAGCACTAGAACTTTCAAGGGATAAAAAACCATATTATGTGGCAACTTATGATAACTCTTATGGGGATAGTTCTATGAGTGAGCGAATCAATAAGCATATAATTGAAAGAAGTGATGATTTTATTACTATTGAAGAGCCAAAAGATTTGGTAAAAGTTATAAAAGAAAAAAATACATATTTAGTTGATTGTGTCTCAATGTGGCTTTTAAATAATCTTGAAAATTCTGAAGAGAGTTTAAAACAACAACTTGTAGAAATTTGTAAAATCGATGCAAATATCATATTTATTTTAAATGATGTTTCTTGTGGAGTCATCCCTTTAGATAAAGAGTCACGAAGATTTGTTGATTTTAGTGGTTTAATAGGTCAAGAGTTAGCACAACTTTGTGATGAGGTTTATGAAGTTAAATATAGTCTTGAAAGAAGATTAAAATGAAAAATATTTTAGATGCTTTTTTGTTTGCTTTATCATATTTTTCAATCATACCAACCCCTACAAAAAATCTAGAGATTAAAGACGATATATACAAATATACACTTCTGTTTTTACCGCTAGTTGGAGCAATTTTAGGGTTTTTAGTAGTTGGGACAAATCTTTTTTTAAATCAACTTTTTAACCCAATTTATAGCTGTTTTGTATCAGCTGTGATATATCTATTTTTATATGGTTTTTTACATCTTGAAGCTGTTTGTGATGTAGCTGATGCTTGGTTTGCTTCATACAGCGGAAAAGATGTATATAAAATCATGAAAGAGCCAACTATTGGTGCTATTGGAGCACTTTATACTTTTTGTTTTGTTTTATTAAAAGTAGCAATTATCACTTATATTTTGTATGAAAAAGAGTACTTTTTATTTGTGATGGTTTGTGTTTTTTCAAGATTAAATTTGATTTATTTACTTGAATATTTTAATTTTAATAAAAATAGTTTTTTAGCTTTGGCTTTTCAAAGCTCAGGAGTTTTTACTCTTAAACTCATAGCTTTAATTTATGTTTTGGTTGCTTTTATTTTTGGACACAATGCTTTGCATCTATTTGTTTTATCGCTTTTAAGTTTTTATTTTATATTAAAGATTTTAAACAACAAATTTGGTTTTGTAAATGGTGATTGTTTAGGTTTTACCATCGAACACACTGAACTAATAGTTTTAAATATAGCTCTTATGTTGGTTTTATGAAAACTTTTGAACATGGTGGGCAAATAGAAAAATTTGCTTTAGAGCTTGGATGTGAAGTAGGTGAAATTCTTGATTTATCATCAAATATCAATTTTATAAAACCAAAAATCAATATAGATTTTAACACTTTAGATATTTCATCATATCCAACGTATGATAAGTTGTATGAAAAAATTGCTTCAAATTATGAAGTTCAAAAAGATGAAATAGAGCTTTTTAATGGCGGAAGTAGTGCTATTTTTACTCTATTTAGAAACCTTGCTTTAAAAAACTGCACTATTTATTCTCCTGCGTATTTGGAGTATAAAAAAGCCTCATTAAACTTTGGATATAAACTTGATTTGATAAATAGATTTGAAGATATGCGTAAAGTTGTAAAACCAAATAGTTTGGTTATTTTTGTAAATCCATCAACTCCCGATGGGAACTATTATGAGCTTGAAGAGTTGATGCAAAACTGGATAAAAAACTCTTGTACTATTTTGATTGATGAGAGTTTTTTGGATTTTTGTGATAAACCATCAGCTATAAAATATCTAAAATCTTATGATAAATTATATATTCTAAAATCAATGACAAAGTTTTATTCAAGTGCAGGAATTAGAGTGGGAACTATAGTTTCAAGAAAAGAAAATATAGTAAAATTAAAAGAGTTTGAACCTATGTGGAAACTCTCACACTTTGACTCAATTTATCTTCAAGAAGCACTAAATGACAAAGAGTTCAAAGCTATCTCAAAAGAGATAAATATAAAAAATAGAGCTGAACTAGAAGAGATTTTAAAAAGCTCAAATTTAGTGGAAAAGATATATGAAAGTAGTGCAAATTATCTACTTGTAAAACTAAAAGATATCAATGCTTTAAAATTTCAAGAGTTACTAAAACCATATAAAATTATGGTTCGTGATTGTTCAAATTTTGATTTTTTGGATGATAGATTTGTAAGAGTTGCTGTGAAATCTTCAAGTGCAAATGAAAGATTAAATAAGGCATTAAAAAACTATGCTAATCAATAATAGATTTTTAAAATATCTCTCTTTTTTATTCTCTACACTTTTTATAATTTATGTTATTTATATGGTTATAACATCTTTTTTTATAGTGAAAAATCAGTTTATAGATATAGGCGATGAAACCTATGTAAATCAAGTAAGAAGTGATGAATATACAAAAAAACTAGCATTACATCTAACACAAAACTGTGCAAATGATAAAACTTGTGAAGTTCAAGCTATGCTTGATTTTGTAACGGCAATTCCATATAAAATAAACGAAAGTGTGGCACGAAGTTCAAAACAGCTGGTTACTCAAAATTTTGGTGATTGTGATGATAAATCAAATCTGTTGATATCACTTTTAAAATCAAAAGGTTATGAGGCTTATTTTGTACTTGTACCTGAACATATTTTTGTGATAGTATCACTTCCAATAAAGCTAAACACAAATGCTTTATATGTAAATGATAAAAGATTTTATATCCTAGAAAGTACAGCAAAAGGTTCAAAAATAGGCTTTCCTTTAAGATATAAAATAGATGAAATAAAAGCCATAATTGATCCATTTGCCAATAAAAAATTGGTAGTAAAAAATTTAGAATACAGGTAAAAAAATGCATAATATCTCAATCTTTGGAACAAGCTCAGATGCTGGAAAATCAACAATAACTTTTGTAATAGCAAAAATATTGCAAGATTTGGGATACAGCGTTGTTCCTTTTAAAGCTCAAAATGTATCAAATAACTCTCATGTTTGTGATGATGGAAGTGAGATTGCCATCGCTCAATATTTTCAAGCAGAGGTTTTAGGTGTTCCTACTTCATATCATCTAAATCCAGTTTTACTAAAATCAGGTCGTGGTAGTTCGGCTTCACTTATAGTTGAGGGAAAAGTTGTAACTAACAAAGATGTGAGAGAGTATTACAGAGATTTAGACTTACTTAAACCAGCCGTGATGAGATGTTTTGAGTATCTTGATGAGAAATAC
>CAZDFZ010000028.1:4226-13124 GCA_964504855.1 uncultured Aliarcobacter sp. | reverse complement strand
TACCATATCAATTGGACTTCTTACGATTTCTCCAGCATAAACTTTTTTTCCTACATGTTCACTAAAAATTTTCTCTGTTATTGTTTGACCCATTTCTATTCTTCCTATAATTTATGTTAAAATTTTTTCGATTATAGCTAAAAATTTTTTAAGCTACAAATTAACTATTTAATCTCTTTTTGTTTTTCTTCTTTTGATTGTTTGATCTGTTTTAATATAATTATTAATACGGCTAAATCAATTATAACATCAGCAAAATTGAATATGGCAAATTCAAAACCATAATGCCAATAAAAATAATCAACTACTCCACCATAAGTAAATCTATCTAAAATATTAGATAATCCACCTGCATATAACAACGATATTGGTAAATAATACTCTTCAAAAACATTTTTGTTTTTAAAAAGATATATTGTTGCAATTAAAACTATTCCTAGTTGTATAAACTTTAAATAATGCTGCAAAAATGAAAACATTGAAAATGCAACTCCATAATTATAGGCCAATTTCAAAGACATATAAGGTCCATCAACATCCCATGCTAAATTTGCAAAACCATATTTCACAACTTGATCAATAATAAAAACTACTATAAAAGTAGTAATTGCAAGTTTTAATTTTTTTATCATAATGCTTTTTTAAAGAAAGATTTTAAAGACTCCATGCTCTCTTCAACATCTTTTTTATTTTTACCTTCTAAAAGTAGTCTTATTTTATTTTCAGTTCCTGAATATCTAATTAAATCTCTGATACCTTTTTTTCTAATAGGTTCTAATATCTCATCTAAACCTTTAATATCTTTTAATGGTATTTTTTCTGTAACTTTCATATTATGTAAAATTTGAGGATAAAGTTCAAAAGGATTTAATATTTCACTAGCTTTTTTACCAGATTTGATAATTAAAGCAAGAACTTGCAGTGCAGAAGCTAAACCATCTCCTGTTTTTGCAGTATCAGAAAAAATTATATGACCGCTTTGTTCACCACCAAAATTAATACCTTTTTCTTTCATAACCTCAAGAACATATTTATCTCCAACATCTGATCTAAATAGCTCTATTCCTTTATTTTCTAGATAATCTTCTAAAGCTTTATTTGACATAACAGTTGCCACACAACCATTACCTTTAAGTAATTTTTCTTCAAATAAATAGTTACATAAAGCACCTATTAATTTATCTCCATCAACTACTTCACCTTTTTCATCAATAACAACTAATCTATCAGCATCACCATCAAGTGCCAAACCAATATCAGCTCTATACTCTCTTACTATTTTTCCAATATATTCAGGATGCATAGCACCACAATCTTCGTTTATATTAAAACCATCAGGTTTATTATTTACAACTATTACATCAGCACCTAATTCCTGCAAAATTGTAGGACCTACTTTATATGCTGCTCCATTTGCACAATCAAGAACTATTCTTAAACCTTTTAAATTTAGATTTCTAGGGAATGAACTTTTAATTGAAACAATATATCTTCCAATAACATCATCAATTCTTTTAGAAGCGCCGATATTTCTTCCGGTTACTTGCTCTGATTGCATCAAATCAGTATCATTAAAAATTGCTTCAATAGCATTTTCACAAGCAACACTTAATTTATCCCCATGATTATCAAAAAATTTAATACCATTATCTTCATAAGGATTGTGAGATGCACTTATCATAATACCAGCATCACATCTCATACTTTCGGTTAAATATGCAATTGCAGGTGTTGGCATTGGACCAATTTGTATTACATCATATCCCACAGCAGTTAATCCGCTAACAAGGGCATTTTCAATCATGTATCCACTTCTTCTTGTATCTTTACCAACAAGTATTTTTTTAGTTGTTGAATGCTTTCTAAAATATATACCAGCAGCTTTTGCTAATTTTAGTACAGTAATTGCATCTAAAAAATCACCTGCTTTTCCTCTAACACCATCTGTTCCAAATAGTTTCATTAAATCTTCCTAAAATTAAACTCTGTTTAAGTTACTTTAGGTAATATTCTACCCTTAAAAATTTTATAAAGAGGTTAAAAAAATGGCAAATCACAAATCTTCTGAAAAAAGAGCTAGACAAACTAGAATTAAAACAGAAAGAAACAGATTTTACAAAACTAGAATCAAAAATGTTACTAAAAATGTATTAGCAGCAATCGAAACTGCTGATAAAGAAAAAGCAGTAGAAGCGATGAAAGCTGCAAACAAATATTTACACCATTGTGTATCTAAAGGTGTTTTAAAATCTGGAACTGCTTCTAGAAAAGTTAGTAGATTACAAGTAAAAGTTAACGCTATATAATTTATGTTAAAAGACAAATTACAACCATTTATTAATAGATATGAGGAAATTAATAATTTATTAATGGCCCCTGATATTACGAATGATATAAAAAGAATGACTGACCTTTCAAAAGAACAGTCAAGCATTCAACCTATTGTTACTAAAGCTAAAGAATATGTTAAATTAATAGATGATATTGAAGAAAACAAAATGATGCTTGATGATCCAGAACTTGGAGATTTAGCAAAAGAAGAACTAAAAGTTTTAGAAACAAGAAAACCACAACTTGAGGATGAAATTAAATTTTTAATGATTCCAAAAGATCCTAATGATGATAAAAATATTTATTTGGAGTTAAGAGCTGGTACAGGTGGAGATGAAGCTGCAATATTTGTTGGTGACCTTTTTAGAGGTTATTTAAGATATGCAGAGAATAATGGTTGGAAAGTTGAAATAATGAGTTCTAGTGAGAGCGAAGCTAATGGATACAAAGAAATTGTAATTCTTGTAAAAGGTGACCACGTATATTCAAAGTTAAAATTTGAGGGTGGTACTCATAGAGTTCAAAGAGTTCCTGCTACTGAGTCTCAAGGTAGAGTTCACACATCTGCAATTACAGTTGCTGTTATGCCTGAAGTTGATGATGTTGAAGTTGAAATAAATCCAAATGATTTAAAAATTGATGTTATGAGAGCTAGTGGAAATGGTGGTCAATCTGTAAATACAACAGACTCGGCTGTTAGAATCACTCATATTCCATCTGGAATAGTTGTAACTAATCAAGACCAAAAATCTCAACATAAAAATAAAGATAGAGCTATGAAAGTTTTAAAAGCGAAACTTTATGAAATTGAGATGCAAAAGAAAATGGAAGCTGAAGGTGCAACTAGAAAAGAGCAAGTTGGTACTGGTGATAGAAGTGGAAGAATTAGAACTTATAATTATCCACAAAATAGAATCAGTGATCATAGAATCAACTTGACTTTATATAGACTTGATTACATCATGAATGATGGTTTATTTGATGAAGTAATTGATCCTCTTATTGCTGATCATCAATCTAAACTTATCGAAGCTAATGGGTTATAATCCATTAGCTTTTTTTATGATAGAACTAAATACTACATATATTCACTATAAAAATAAAAAATCCTATATTCCTATAAATTTTTGTAAGATCCAAGAAAATGATGTTTGGGTTGATGCAATTATCTACAAACCAATTGATTGCGAAGAGTTATTCGTAAGAAGTTATAAAGAATTTATCTCTAAGTTTGTACAAAAGTAACCAAAATGTAATCAAGAATCATTAAACTTTCACCATATATAAAATTATGGAGAAAATATAATGACTTTCAAAAAAATATCAATGGCATTAATTACAAGTGCTATGTTAGTTACATCATTAAGTGCTAGAGATCAAATTAAAATGGTAGGTTCTTCAACTGTTTACCCTTTTGCATCTGCAGTAGCTGAAGAATTAGGAAAAAGTGGAAAATTCCCTACTCCAGGTGTTGAATCAACTGGTACAGGTGGAGGAATAAAACTATTTTGTGCAGGAGCTGGAATAGATACACCTGATATTGCAAATGCTTCAAGAAAAATGAAAGAAAAAGAATTACAAACATGTACTGATAATGGCGTAACTGCTATAACTGAGGCAATTATTGGATTTGATGGAATTGCAATTGCACAAGATTATAAAGATACAACATTTAATGTAACAAGAGCTCAATTAGCATTAGCAGTTGCAGAAGAAGTTCCTTCAAAAGATGGAAAATCATTAATTAAAAATCCATATAAAAAATGGTCAGATATTGATGCGTCTTTACCAAATAGAGAAATCGTAGTTTATGGACCACCAAAATCTTCAGGAACAAGAGATTCATTTGAAGAGTTAGTAATGCAACATGTATTTGAGAAAATGCCAGTTTATACTGATTTATTTAAAGCTGATGAAAAAAGCAATAAAAAATATGAAAAATATTCAGTTATTAGAACAGACGGTGCTTATGTAGAATCTGGAGAAAATGATAACTTAATCGTTCAAAAATTAACTAAAAATGCTGCTGCTGTTGGTATTTTTGGATATTCATTCTTAGAAGAGAATAAAGATAAAGTTGCTGGTGTTACAATTGATGGAATTACTCCAACAGCTGAAAATATTTCATCTGCAAAATATCCAATTTCAAGATCTATGTATTTTTATGTTAAAAATTCTCACTTAGAACAAGTTCCAGCTATAAAAGAGTATGTAAACTTATTTATGTCTGAAAAAATGATTGGAAAAGATGGAATCTTAACAGAAATTGGTCTTATTCCATTAACAGATAAAGTAAGAGATGAAGCTAGAAAAAAAGCTATGGGTTTCCAAACTATAACTGCAACTGATTTAAAACATTAATCAATAAAAAGGGATTTATATCCCTTTTTATTCTACATAAATATTATCACTAAGTTTTTATCAATTTACGCGAACAAATAGATAAAACTTAGTAATAATATTATTCAACTTAGGTAAACTATGATAAATTGGCCTCAAATTATTGATAAATTAGATTATGCTTTTCAACCTATTATTCACTCTCATACTGGAAAAATTTACGCTGTTGAAGCACTTATTAGAAATGTACAAAATATTAATGGATTAAATTGTATTGATGACTTATTTAATTTAGCTTTTGATAATAATTATTTATATGATTTAGACTTGCACTTAAGAGAAAAAGCTATTGAAAAGTTTTCACAAATATCAATTAAAAATTTAAAATTATTTTATAATTTAGATAATCGAATAATTTACAAACAAACCATTCCTTCTGGTAATACCTACAGAATACTAAAAAAATATAATTTAGAAAAAAATATAATTTGCTTTGAATTAAGTGAAAAAGGAACCTTTGTAGAACAAAATGCTTTATCAAATATGATTGATAGATATAAAAGTAATGGATATACTATTGCAATTGATGATTTTGGAATAGGAGTATCTGGATTAAAATTATTATATTTTAGTGAAGCTAATATCATAAAAATTGATAGGTTTTTTATATCTGATATTGATAAGGATTCAAAGAAAAAACTTTTTTGTTCTTCAATAATTGAAATGGCTCATATTATGGGTATTCAAGTTATAGCTGAAGGAGTTGAAACTATCAATGAATTTTACACTTGTAAAGATATTGGAGCAGATTTTATTCAAGGTTATTTAGTTCAAAAACCAACTCTTAATATTTATGAAATAAAAGATATTTATTCTCATATATTAACATTTATAAATCAAGATAGAAGAGATAATTCAAATGCAAGAATTAATGATGAATTTATAGAGTATATTCCTGCTCTTGATATAAATACATCATTATATGAACTTTTTGTACATTTCAAAGAATCTACCAAAAATAATTTTGTTCCTATAGTGGATGAATCTAATAATTTCTTAGGAATAATTTACGAAAGCGATATAAAAAAAATATCTTATTCACAATATGGTTTATCACTTGCACAAAACAAAACTTATTCTTCTACTTTATTAAAACATGTAAAACAATCTTTATGTGTGGAAATATCTTGGGGTATTGATAAAATTCTTGAAATGTACAATCTAAATGCAAAAAATGATTTAGGAATATTTATCACCCAATCAAATAAATATAAGGGATTCATAAATCTAAACTCACTTCTTACTCTCTCTTATAAAAGAAATATCGAAATTGCAAGCAATCAAAATCCTCTTACAAAATTATCTGGGAATAATCAAATAGAAAGATTTATAGAAAAAGCTTTAAGAAAAGAGTCAAGAACTCATGTAATCTATTTTGATTTCAATAATTTCAAACCGTTTAATGATATTTATGGATTTAGACAAGGGGATAGGGCTATTTTACTTTTCTCTGAATTATTACAAAAGAAATATCCTAAAGATTCTTTTGTTGCCCATATTGGAGGGGATGATTTTTTTGTAGGTTTAATTAATCATGAAAATGAAGAAATTATTGATTTAACAACTAATATACAAACTGAATTTAGAAATTCTGCACAAAATTTATACTCAAATGAAGATAAGAAAAAAGGCTATATTTTTGCAAAAGATAGATTTAATGTGGAACGGAATTTTGATTTATTATCTGTGTCTGCTGCAATTATTGAAATAAATTTAGATTCAAATATTACTGATTTTGATTCTATTTTAAATAAAGTAAAGAAACTATCAAAAGAGTCTCCATGCCCTATCTACCAGCTTTTATGAATATTGTAACCATTATGTAACCAACTATAACTATTATTGTAATAAATTTATTACAAAGGCAAAAGTATTGAGCACTTTTGAATCAAGAAAGAAACAAAGAGAATTAAATGAAAAACTGATTAAATTTACTTTAATTGGTGCAGCAACAATCTCAATTCTTACTACATTTGGAATTTTATTTTCAATATTATTTGAAGCAATAGAATTTTTCAAATTGAGAAGTTTTTGGTATTTCATAACAGGTACAGTATGGTCTCCTGGAGTAATAGGTAGTCAATTTGGAGCATTACCTATATTTGCAGGAACATTTGTAATTACTATTATTGCATTAAGTGTAGCTATTCCAATAGGCCTTGGAAGTGCGATTTATATGAGTGAATATGCAACTCCTAAATTAAGAGATTATTTAAAGCCTTTACTTGAAGTTTTAGCTGGAATTCCAAGTGTTGTTTATGGATTCTTTGCAGCTATTACAGTTGCACCTTTAGTTGTAAAAGCTGCTCAAGCATTTGGATTAGAAGCTACATTTAACTCTGCATTAGCTTCAGGAATTGTAATGGGTATTATGATTATTCCTACAATATCTTCACTTTCAGATGATGTTATTAGAGCTGTTCCTGATTCTCAAAGAAAAGCTGCATTTGGACTTGGAATGACACATGGTGAAACAATAAAAGATATTGTATTACCAACAGCTTTACCTGGTATTATCTCAGCTTCACTACTTGCATTATCAAAAGCTTTAGGTGAAACTATGGTTGTTGTAATGGCAGCAGGATTAAGACCAAACTTATCATGGAATCCATTAGAAGATATGACAACTGTTACAGTTACAATTGTAAATGCATTGGTTGGTGATTTTGAATTTAGTTCGCCTGAAACTCTTTCAGCATTTGCATTAGGATTAGTGTTATTTGTTGTAACTTTAATTCTAAACATGATTTCATTATCTCTAATTAGAAAATTCAAAGAAAAATATAAAGTGAATACATTATGATTAAAAGAAAAAAACATAAAAAAAACAATAATCCTTTTTATGATTCAACATTAAAAGGAAGGCATACAAAAGCTAGTTTATTTAAAAAATTTACTTTAGCTTCTCTAATATTTTCTATTATATTTTTAGGATTCTTTTTATTTGATATTACAAGTAAAGGTATCCCGGCATTTAAAGTTGCCTATGTTCAAATGAATGTAACATTTGATGAAAAATCATTAGATGATACAAGATTTGCAGTGAGTAAAGAGTATAGAGAAATAGTTTCAAGAGCTTGGCTTAGAGATATGCCTGCATTAGTAAAAGAAAAACCTGAACTTATGAATACAACAACAGCTATGTGGGTCTTAGCGGATGATCAAGTTGATCAATATTTAAAAGGTAACAATCATAAATTAAAAGATAAAGAAGTTGCAATTGTTGATAAATTAAAGGATGAAGGTTTAGTTCAAAAGAGATTTAACTGGATTTTCTTTACAAATGGTGACTCAAAAAGTCCAGAATACGCTGGTATTTATTCAGCAGTTATTGGTTCTGTTTTAACTTTGATTATAACAATGGCTGCTGCTTTTCCTATTGGAGTTATGACAGCTATTTATCTTGAAGAGTTTGCTGGGGATAATAAATTCACAAGATTTATAGAGATAAATATCAATAATCTTGCAGCAATTCCGGCTATTTTATTTGGTCTTTTAGGTCTTTCAATATTTATAAATCTTTTTGGATTACCACGAAGTTCACCATTAGTTGGAGGATTAACCCTAGCACTTATGACTTTACCTATTATAATAGTTAGTTCAAGAGCAGCTTTAAGAGCAGTTCCAGATAGTATTAGACAAGCTGGATATGGTTTAGGATTAAATAAAATTCAAGTTACACGTGATCATGTTTTACCGTTAGGATTTCCAGGTATTTTAACAGGTTCTATTTTAGGACTTGCACATGCTATGGGTGAAACAGCTCCACTTATTATTATTGGAATGATCGCATTTATTCCTGATGCACCTGGTTCTATTACTCAAGCAGCAACAGTTATGCCAGCACAATTATTCACATGGGCTGGAATGCCAGAAGTTATGTATATAGAAAAAACAGCAGCAGGAATTATGGTATTACTAACAATACTAATTTCACTAAATGCAGTTGCTATCTATTTGAGAAAAAAATTCGAAGTTAAATGGTAAAAGGAAAAATGATGATAAAACATATTAACAAAACAAAAATTGAAGTAAAAAATTTAAATCTATTTTATGGAGCAAATCAAGCTCTTTTTGATATTACAGCAAATTTATATGAAAATAAAATTACTGCACTTATAGGACCATCAGGTTGTGGAAAGTCTACATTTTTAAGATGTATAAATA
>CAZDFZ010000028.1:3122-4216 GCA_964504855.1 uncultured Aliarcobacter sp. | reverse complement strand
TATAGTAAATATTGATGGGAAAATTATAATTGATAATAAAAATATTTATGACAAAGATGTGGATGAAGTAAGTGTTAGAAAAAAAATCGGTATGGTATTTCAACAACCAAATCCATTTCCAAAATCAATCTATGACAATGTTGCTTATGCTCCATTAAAACATGGAATTGTAAAAAAAGGGAAAGATTGTGATGAGTTAGTTGAAACTTCACTAATTAAATCTGGTCTTTGGAATGAAGTAAAAGACAAATTAAATAACCCAGGAACTTCACTTTCAGGTGGTCAACAACAAAGACTTTGTATCGCAAGAACAATAGCAGTTAGACCAGAAGTTATTTTAATGGATGAACCAACATCTGCTCTTGATCCAATTTCAACAGAAAAAATTGAAGCATTGATGCTAGAATTAAAACAAGATTATACAATTATTACAGTTACTCATAATATGCAACAAGCTGCAAGGGTAGCTGATTATACAGCATTTTTCCATCTTGGGAAGCTGATTGAGTATGATGAAACAGAAACAATATTTGTAAATCCACATAACAAAAAAACAGACGATTATATTACAGGGAGATGTGGATAATGTTAAAACCTTACGAAGCAAAATTATTACTTATAAAAGAAGAAATTCTAAAAATTGGAGCTGATGTTATTGATTCATTAGAATTATCTTTGAATGCTTTAACTCAAAAAAATATTGGTGATTTAAAAAATTTAGAAATTACTGAGAAAAAACTACAAATTAAATCAAATGAAATTGATAATATGATTGTTACAACATTAGCATTATATTCACCAGAAGCGAAAGATTTAAGACAATTGGTTTCTTATTTAAAAATCACAAATGATCTAGTAAGAACAGGTTCAAATGCTAAAGATTTTGCAAAAAAATTTAGAAAATCTTATTCTGATGATTTGAATACTTCAATAATTATTGAATATGCTATTCCATTATTAAGATCATCATTATTATCACTTCAAACTTCAATAAGTATTATTGATGAAACTGATTCAAAACACGTGGAAGAAAAATATCATAGAGTAATCGTTGAAGAGAGTAAAACTGAGGATTTAGATTTAATGGTAGAAAA
>CAZDFZ010000028.1:0-3112 GCA_964504855.1 uncultured Aliarcobacter sp. | reverse complement strand
TCAAAAGAATATTTTGATATTTTAAGCGCTTTAAGAAGATTAGAAAAAATTGCAGATAGAGCTGTATCTATTGCTAATTTATTGCAGTTTGCTCAAGTTGGAGGAGATATAGTACAATCATAATATTTATGATGATATACTTCTTTCATGAAAAGACCAATTGAAAAAATAAAAGAGTATTTTAGCTCAAACTTTGAAGTATTAGCAGCAACGGTTATATTCCTTGCTGTTTTATTTTCTGGAAAAGAGTTCTATAAAGCGATAATTTTAATGCTTGAATTTATTGTTGTTATGGAAGTTGTTAAAATGGTTTCTGATTTTATAAAAAAAGAGACTTTACGACTAAGATTTATTATTGATATTTTTATCATATTTTTAATTCGTGACGTAATTATTCTTACTACAAATAAAAACAGAGACTATTTTGATATTGCATTTTTACTTGTTGTTATTTTTGTATTCTTTATATTTAGAATACTTGCAATTAAATTTTCTCCTGGAACTGTAAAAGTTTCAAAAGATATTTATGAAGATGGCAAAAGTAAAAAAATAGTTACTACAAAAGAGTCAGATTTAGATGAATAAAAAATTGATATTAATAGTTGAAGATGAAGAAGATATTTTAGAATTGTTAGAGTATACCTTACAAAAAGAGGGATATGAAACAATCGGATTTTTAACTGTTGATAAAAATGTAAAAAAAGTTTTAGATGAAGAGAATATTGATTTAATCCTAATGGATAGAAATCTTCCTGGAATTGAAGGAACAACTTTTATAAATGAGATTAAAAAACAGGGTTATTCAAATCCCGTTATTTATGTAACTGCAAAAGATAATGATGAAGATATTATTGAAGGTTTTGATAGCCATGCTGATGACTACATTACAAAACCATTTAATCTAAAAGAGTTATGTGCAAGAGTAAAAGCTGTAATTAAAAGAACATCAAAAGATATTGATATTTTAAAAATCAAAGATATTGTTTATAAATCTTCAAATAAAAAATTTTATATAGATAATCTTGAAATAGAACTAACTCATTTAGAACATGATTTATTATTGGAATTTATCAAAAATAAAGATATTTTAATGAGTAGAGAATATTTATTAAATACGGTTTGGAAAGATTCTTTAGATAAAAAAGAAAAAACTGTAAATGTTGCAATTAAAAGATTAAAAGCGAAAATTGACCCTGATGGAGAAAAAGATTATATCCGTTCAATTAGAGGGGAAGGTTATATTTTTTGTTAAAAATTCATCAACTCTTTTTAAGAACTTATATATCAATTTTCTTTATCATCATTTTAACATTAAGTATAGTTACTTATTTTTGGTCAAAAAGTCTATATTTATCTCAAATTGAAAAAAATATCACACAAAATATTGATACTTTATCAATTATTCTAAAAAATAAAAATAATCTAGAAAATATTACAAATATTGTTCATGATTTACATGAAAAACTAAATCTTAGAATTACTATTATAAATGAAAATGGTTATGTTATAGCAGATAGTGATAAAGAGTTTTCTTTGATGAAAAATCATCTAAATAGAAAAGAAATTATCGAAGCCCAAAATAATGAAATCGGTAAAGATACTAGAAAATCTGAAACGATTGATAAAAATTTACTTTATGTAGCAAAAAAAGTCATCATTTCCAATGATATTTACTACATAAGAATTGCTGATTATATCAATAATATAACTGACAATTTTATCAAATTTGCTTTTGAAATTTTTTTATTTATATCATTTTTTCTAATTATTTCATTTTTAGCAACTTATTTCATTAGCTTGAAAATAAAAAAAGAGACTGATGGCATACTTAATTTTTTAACTCATTTATCAAACAATACTAAATCTGCTTTCCAAATTAATTCAACTTATACTTATGAATTTAATAAAATTACGAAACTTTTAAATAAAGTTGCTTTTAAATTATCAAAAAGAGAGAAACAAAAAGCAAAACAAAATGCAAAATTAAAACTTGCGAATAGACAAAAAGATGAGATAATTTCTGCATTATCCCATGAATTTAAAAATCCAATAGCAATTATTTCAGGATACAGTGAAACTATATTAAATGATTCAGAGATGCCACAAGCTATCAAGATGAAGTTTTTAAGTAAGATACATACTAATGCAAATAAAATGGCTCAGATTATTGATAAATTAAGGCTTACTTTAAAACTAGAAGAAGGAAAACAAGAGATACAACTTATTGCTTGTTCTATGAAAAGATTAGTTGAAAATTGTGTTAGTGATTTAAATGATAAATATAAAAATAGAGAGATAATAGTTTCAGGAGATGATATAACTCTAAAGGTTGATGAAACTTTGATTTCTATGGCTATTTCTAACTTAATAGAAAATGCTTTAAAATATTCAGAAGATGAAGTTGAAGTTAATATCTCAGCTAATTCTATTTGCATAATTGATAGAGGAATTGGAATTGAGGAAAAAGAGTTAGAAAATATAAATCAGAAATTTTATAGAATTTCAAATAATGGATGGAATAATTCCCTTGGACTTGGACTTTTTATTGTCAAATCTATCCTTTTATTGCATAATTTTTCTCTTGAAATTCACTCAGAATTCAAAAAAGGTTCTCAATTTTGCATAAAATATTAAAAATTACTTAATTTAAGACATATTTAAGTATTACTACACTATTATTCCACCTCATTAAAAAAGCGGAGAAAATAAATGAAATTTACTCAAATGGCACATGCTAACGAAATCGAAAGAGATTGGATAGTAGTTGATGCAACTGATAAAGTATTCGGAAGAATTATTACAGAAGTTGCTACTATCTTAAGAGGGAAAAACAAACCTTGTTTTACACCAAATGTAGACTGTGGAGATTTTGTTGTTATTATAAATGCATCAAAAGCAAAATTTTCTGGTAAAAAATTAGAAAGTAAAAATTACTTTACACACTCAGGTTATTTTGGAAGTACAAAAACTCACAAAATGTCTGAAATGTTTGAAAAAAATCCAGAAAAATTATACAAACTAGCAACTAGAGGTATGCTTCCAAAAACTACTCTTGGAAAAGCTATGTTAAAAAAATTAAAAGTATATGCAGGAAGTGAACACCCTCATACTG